>JACDAN010000186.1 GCA_013695385.1 Actinomycetota bacterium
CGATCTCGGGGGCCTCGGTTGCGAACGCCCAAACCGCGAGACCGACGGCGATGAGCCCCGCGGCTCCGAAGGCGACGGGGGTGCCGACGACCGCCGCGGCTCCTCCGAGTACCGGGCCGAAGAGCGCCCCTACGATCGCCATCGCGAGGACGCTTCCGATCGTCTGCCCTCGCTGATCGGACGGCGTTCGCGCGACGAGCCAGGTGAAGCCCGAGGTCCAGGCTGCCGCGCTCCCGGTTCCCTGGACGAGCCGAGCCAGGTCGGCAGCGACTACGGAGTCCGCCACGGCAAACGCAAAGGTGGAGAGCGCGATCACCAGCAGCCCGGCGATCGCCACCGGCCGCGGGCCGAATCGGGCGACGGCCATTCCTCCCGGGATCCCTCCGAGGAGCGCGCCGGCGGGGTAAGCGGCGGAGAGGACGCCCGCGCCGGTCTTCGAGAGGTCGAACTCGTCCGCGTACTCGGGCAGGAGCGGCGTCAGCGCCGTGAAGAACATCGTGTCGACGAAGACGATGCCGCCGACGAGCAGCAACAGTCGCCGCACGTCAGTCGAGCCAGGCGGGCTTGCGCCGCTCCAGGAACGCTCGGAGGCCCTCCTGGCCTTCAGACCCCGAACGGAGCCGAGCGGCGAGTTGCGCGGTGTCCTCCCCCTGTGGCGCCAGCCGGATCAGGCGCTTTGCCTCCCTCGTCGCTTCGGGGCCCGAGGTGAGGAGCTCGCCCATGATCCGATCCACCGCTCCGTCGAGGTCGGCGGCGACCTCGTGGACGAGTCCGATGCGGAGCGCCGTCTCTGCGTCGAAGCGTTCACCCGTGAGGAAGTAGCGCCTCGCCGCGCCAGGGCCGAGCTTCGGCAGCACGAACGGAGAGATCACGGCGGGGACGATTCCGAGCTTCACCTCGGAGAAGCCGAAGATCGCGTCCTCCGCGACGATCGCGATGTCCACGGCGGCCACCAGGCCCGATCCTCCGCCGAGCGCGTAGCCCTGAACGCGGGCGACGACGGGGGCGGGACAGGTGTCGACCGCCTGCATCATCTCGAAGAGGCGCATCGCATCCTCGACGTTCTCCTCCAGGGAGAGGTCGACGGCCGAGCGTTGCCACTCGATGTCGGCGCCTGCGCAGAAGCTCTCGCCCTCGCCGGAGAGCAGAACGGCGCGCGCGCCGCCGACATCGGAGAATGCCTTGTGGAGGTTTCGGATCAGGTCGGCGTCGAATGCGTTGCGCCGCTCGGGCTTCGCCAGGGTCACCCGGAGGATCGGCCCATCCTGCTCTACGTGCAGCCCAGCCATCGGGGCGGACTCTAGAGTCACCGCCATGCTCCACGGGAGGCTCGCCGCCGCCGTCACACCACTCCGTGACGGCGGGATGACGCTCGATGGTGCGGCATTCGGGCCGTACGTCGACTTCCTCGTCGGCGGGAGGCTCGACGGGATCCTTGCGCTCGGGACGACCGGCGAGGGGATCTTGCTTGCCACCGACGAACGGAAGCGCGCCGCCGAGCTGTTCATCACCAAAGCAGCCGGCCGGTTCGACGTCGCGGTGCACTGCGGCGCGCAGACCACTGCAGAGACGGTCGAGCTGACTCGTCACGCGGTTGACGCCGGCGCGGACGCCGTCGCGGTGATCGGCCCGCCGTACTACCCGCTCGACGAGGAGGCGCTCTTCCGTCACTTCGAGGCCGCGGCCCAAGCGGCGGGCAATGTGCCCTTCTACCTCTACGAATTCCGGGCGAGGACGGGTTACTCCATTCCGCTCTCGATCGTGGAGCGCCTCGGGCACCTCGTGGCGGGAATCAAGGTCTCGAACCAGCCGTTCGAGGCGGTGGAGCCGTACCTCCTCGAGGGCCTCGATGTCTTCATCGGTGCCGAGGGGCTCGTCGACGAGGGCCTGCGGCGTGGCGCCGCCGGCAGCGTCTCGGGTCTCGCGGCCGCCTTTCCCGAGGGTGGAGATCCGTCAAAGCGCGCTGCGCTCGAGCGCTTCCCCTTCCAGGCAGCCCTGAAGGCGGTGATCGGGCTCCGCGGAGTTCCTGTGAGAGAAGACGTACGCCCTCCACTGCGCACGCTGAGCCCAGAGGAGCGAGGCGACCTGGAGCGATGGCTCGAATCGTCGTAGCCGGCGCCGGCGCCACCGGTGCGTCGATCGCGTACCACCTCGCGCTCCAGGGATCCGGCGACCGGATCGTCCTCTGCGAGCGTGAGGAGGTCGCTACGGGTGCGACCGGCAAGGCGATGGGCGGCGTCCGGCAGCAGTTCTCCACGGCGCCCGAGGTTCGCCTCGCCAAGGCGAGCGTCCGCTTCTTCGAGGAGCTTGGATCACCACTCTTCGAGCAGGTCGGATACCTGTTCCTCGCGACGACCGAAGCCGGCGTCACGGACCTCGGCGAGCGCCTTCGCTCGCAGCAGGAGCTGGGTGTGCCGGTCGAGCGGGTAGATCCGTCGTTCGTCGTAGGCCTCCGAACCGACGACGTTCTGGACGCGGTGATCTGCCGCGAGGACGGCGTCGCGGATCCGGCCGGGGTCACCAGGCACCTCGTCATGGGCGCCAGGAGCATGGGGGTCGACCTTCGCGAGTTCACCGACGCGCGAGAGCTCGACGCGGACGTGATGGTGATCGCCTGCGGCGCCGGGTCGCCGAAGCTGGCGGCGCACTACGACGTCGAGCTCCCGATACGTCCGCTCGTACGGCAGCTCGTGGACACAGGGCGCGTCGACGGTGTACCGGACGATCTTCCGATGACGGTCGAAGCCGAGACCGGGTTTCACTTCCGCGGCGTGGATGGTGCGCTCAGGCTGGCGATGGCGGAGCCGACCCTCCGCTGGAGTGCGAAGGCGGAGGTCGACGACGAGCTCGTCGCCGACTGGCGCGCCCGCCTAGCGCACCGCTACCCGGCAGCGGCCGACGTCGAGATCCGGCGCCGGTGGGCCGGTCTCTACGACATGACGCCCGACGCCCATCCGATCATCGGTTGGGTCGCTGACGGCGTCTACGCCGCATGCGGGTTCTCCGGCCACGGGTTCATGCAGGCACCCGCCGTCGGCGCCGCGGTCGCCCAGGAGATTCTCACGGGCTCCTCGGAGCTCGACCTCGCCCCATATCGGCTCGACCGCTTCGGCGGCGAAGTTGTGTTCCCCGAGACGCTGGTTCTCTAGATGGGTGATGCCATGAGATCGTCGGTTCCGGATGCGGACGCGCGAGATCGTGGCATCAACCATCTAGCTCTCGAACGCCAGCCCGAGGCGCGAGAGCGCCGCGACTTCGTACTGGCCTTCGATCGTCGCCTCGATGTCGAACTCCTCGACGAGATCCGGCCCCTTGCCGATCAGCTCGCGGGCTCGGCTCGGGAGCTCCTGTTCAGCGGCTTCGCGCGACTCCCAGACATACACGGCGCCCCAGCGCTCGGTCACCTCGTCCGAGATCCACGCCTTGAACCGCAACCCGGGAACGTCCTCGAACGCATCGACGGACTCGTCGCGGAGGTAGCGGCGGAGCTCTTCGATCGTCGCCCCGGAGTCGGCGAGGCTCCAGAGGACGAGGCGGGCGATCATTGCCCTTCGGGCCCGTCGTCGGGCTCACGCCGGTTCAGTCGGTCGAGAAAGGCGCCGCGCAGAGCCTCGCCCGTGACCTTGAGCTGATACCGCGGGCGGCGCGGCTCGATCTTCACGATCTTCACGTCGCTGCTCGCATCACCGTACGAACGGCCGTAGGCCTCCGCCTCGCCGATCTCGTGGAGCCTCGAATCCTCCTTGCGACGGAAGAGGCGCAATGTGCGCCTGAGCTTAGCCCCAGTCGCGCGTCTCGTACCGTCTCGACGCCGTCACATCCGGAAGATGCCGAACTGCGTCTCCGGGATCGGCGCGTTCAGCGCCGCGGAGATCCCGAGCGCCAGCACCCGTCGGGTGTCGAGTGGGTCGATGATCCCGTCGTCCCAGAGCCGCGCCGTCGAGTAGTACGGGTTGCCCTCAGCCTCGTACTTCGCGCGGATCTCCTCCGGATCGGCGTCGCCGACCATCGTCAAGACGGTGGCCGCCTGCTCGCCGCCCATCACGGAGATCCGGGCGTTCGGCCACATCCAGAGTTGCCTGGGCCCGTAGGCCCGTCCGCACATCGCGTAGTTACCGGCGCCGAACGAGCCGCCGGTGACGACGGTGAACTTGGGCACCTCGGCGCAGGCGGTGGCCATCACGAGCTTCGCGCCGTCCCGGGCGATCCCGCCGGCCTCGTACTCGACCCCGACCATGAAGCCCGTGATGTTCTGGAGATAGACGAGCGGCACGCGCCGCTTGCAGGCGAGCTCGATGAAGTGCGCTCCCTTCTGCGACGACTCCGCAAAGAGGACACCGTTGTTGGCGAGGATCCCGACCGGGTAGCCCTCGATGCGAGCGAACCCGCAGACGAGCGTCTCGCCGTAGTTCTCCTTGAACTCGTGGAACCGGCTGCCGTCGACGATGCGGGCGATGAGCTCGCGCGGGTCGACCTGCTGGCGGAAGTCCTCGGGGATGAGCCCGTAGAGCTCGGACGGGTCCGCCACCGGCTCCTCTGAAGGGGCGACGTCCCACGGGATCTCCTTCCTGCGGTGCAGCTGCCGGACCACGGAGCGGGCGATGGCGAGCGCGTGCTCGTCGTTCGTCGCGTAGTGGTCGGCCACTCCCGACCGCCGGGTGTGGACGTCGGCGCCTCCGAGCTCCTCGGCACTCACGTCCTGCCCCGTCGCCGCCTTCACGAGCGGCGGCCCACCGATGAAGATCGTCCCCGTCCCGCGGACGATGATCGTCTCGTCGCTCATCGCCGGGACATAGGCGCCGCCTGCGGTGCACGAGCCCATCACGACCGCGATCTGAGGGATGCCCTTCGCCGACATCCGCGCCTGGTTGAAGAAGATGCGCCCGAAGTGCTCGCGGTCGGGAAAAACCTCGTCCTGAAGTGGGAGGAACGCGCCGCCCGAGTCGACCAGGTAGATGCACGGCAGCCGGTTTTGCTCGGCGACTTCCTGGGCGCGCAGATGTTTCTTCACCGTCAACGGGAAGTACGTCCCGCCCTTGACCGTCGCGTCGTTCGAGACGATCACGCACTCCTGCCCCTCGACGACGCCCACGCCGGTGACGACCCCCGCGGACGGCGCTTGCCCGTCGTACACCTCCCAGGCGGCGAGCGCTCCGAGCTCGAGGAACCCGGTTCCCGGATCGATCAGGCGATCGACCCGCTCCCGCGCCGGCATCTTCCCTCGAGAGCGATGGCGCTCCACGGCCTTTTCGCCACCCCCGCGCGCTATGAGAACGGAGCGTTCGCGAAGCTCGGCGACGAGCGACTCCATCCGTTCGCGACGCTGCCCGTACAGCTCGGACTCGCGTTCGACCTGCGAGGTCAGCAACGCCACGGGGTCAGCCTATCCGGGGGGTCGGATCGCCGGTTCACCCTTGTGGGATCGCCCTCGGTCAAGGAGAGTGAGACGATGCTGGTGCGGCTCAGCGATCCTCGCCTTGCCGATGAGTTTCTCGGCTTCCTTCGCGGTGCCGAGTGCGTTGCCGACGTGGGGGAGGTTTCCGCGCAGGCCGAGGGTCTGGCGGTCGACGTCGATGTGCCACAGGCGCACGACGGAAGCCAGGCCCGCCTGGAGCTCACGCTCTACCTCCGAGTGTGGGCGGCAATGCACCCCGGCTCGGGTGCCGAGCTTCTCAACTGAGGGATTTCGGCGCCCGATCGCGGCGCCGATTACTCGCACATGCGCTGCTTCGCCGCCGCGGCGCTGGTCGGCTTGATTCTCGCCGCCACCGCCGCAGCCACAATCAAGCCCGCTCGGGGCATGACCGGGCTTGCGCTCGGCATGACGCCGGCGCAGGTGCAGGTGAAGCTCGGACGGCCGATCGGCAAAGGCTCGGGCCGGTGGTACTACGCGCGAGTCTGGGTCGGCTTTCGGGCCCGGCGGGTCGTGGAGCTGACGACGACTCGCAGTGCCGAGCGGCTGGCGAACGGGCTCGGTGTCGACTCGACCGAGGCGCAGATTCGCTCCGCCTTCCCGCAGGCGAACTGTGCGGCGGCCGCGCCGTTCCGGCGCTGCCGGCTCGGGAGCGGGGAGCCCGGGACGCGTGTGACCGACTTCACGATCGGCCGGGGCCGGGTTCTCCAGATCACGATCGCGCAGTTGCCCTGAGCTGACACCATCTCAGCGTGGAGCTGACCGGGATCCTCGAGACGGCTCTCTACTGCACGACCGAGACCGAGGAGGAGACCCGGCGGTTCTACCGCGATTTCCTCGGCCTGGAGCCTGTTCGCGAGGGAAGCGTGGCGCACCGCATCGGCTCGGGCGTCCTCCTGCTCTTCAACGCCGACGAGTCGGCAGTCCAGGACTCGCCGCCGCCCCACGGCACCACGGGTCGAGGACACACGTGCTTCACGGCAGCGCCAGGCGAGTACGAAGGGTGGAAGGAGAAACTGGCCGACAAGGGCGTCGAGTTCACCGAGGAGATTCGGTGGCCGTCGGGCCCGCGCTCGTTCTACTTCGAGGACCCGGCCGGCAACGTCCTCGAGATCGCCGAGGCCGACATGTGGCCGGGGGAAGAGAGCACCGCCGGCGCGCCCAGACGCTACTGAGGTTTGGCGAGCAGGTCGGTCAGGTCGCTGAGCTCCTCCCGCGTTCGGTCCGTGACCTGCTGGAGCTGAGTGACGAAATCGTCGTCGAGCGGATTATCGGCGGCATGGAAGGCGTGGAGCGCCGTCTCGCAGACTGCAAGCAGGATCCGGAGCATCGCGATGTGCTGTTGCCCTTCCGAGGCCACGCACTATTCCTAACGGCTTTCCAGCGAACCAAACCGTGTGTGTGAGCAGAACCGGACGGAAAAAATACGCGGATCCCGGTTCAGGCGGGCTCGGGCGGGTAGGCAATGTGCGAGATGTCGCTTAGCCGATTGATGGAGGAGAGGATCGCGCGGAACGACGCGACCTTCCGCAGCGCGAACGAGCGGATCAGCGCGGCGGTCGCCGGGGTGGATGCCAAAAATGGCTCTGCCGGTCATCTACGAGTGCGCCGATCCGACTTGCCAGGACATCCTCCGACTCAGCGTCCAGCAGTACGAGGAGATTCGCGCCAATTCCCGGCATTTTCTCAACGTGCCCGGGCACCAGGTCGCGGCGCAGGGCGCTGCTGCGCTCGGCTAAATGCTGTCAGGTCGGCTCAGGTGGGCCACGGTTTGGATCACAGGAGGCGGGTTCCTGCGCCGCCGACGGGGGGCAGCGATACGCGGAGCCGATGCGGAGGTTTCACACCGCGTGGTCGCTTCTCGGCCTGGTGTTGCTCATCCTCGACCTCCCCACGCTCGCGAACGGCCTCGGCGTTGACTCCGGTGAGGCACAGGTGCGGGCCGCTCTCTTGAGGGTGAAATGCTCGGCTGCGGGCGCGTTTGAGCGACGCGGAGCCTGGGAACCGGCGAGCCGGGGACGCGCGTGACCGACTTCCTCCTCGGCCGCGGCCGCGTTCTTCAGATCAGCGTCCTACACCTGCCCTAGCCGGCGCCGCTGGGCGAGATCACCTCGGCCCCTCCCCCCCGATCCCGGGCGGTCGACTCCCACGCCCGAACTCGGAGGTAGATCTCCATCGGCATGGTGGAGGCGTCGAGCGATCCGAGGAGCGAGACCTCGAGCTCGTCGTCGGCGATCTGATCGACGATCGCGTCGGGACTTGCGCGCAGGAACTCAGCGAGCTCCTCCGTGAATTCGGTATCGCTGACCCGTACGCGCATCGCCCGTGGAATAATTTGTCCCGCCGGTCGCTTTGAGTACCGCCCGTTCGTCCAGACTGGCCTACCCGTTCGGCTCCTTTTTCCGTCACTCAAATGAGGGATCTTGGGTACGGCCGCCGAAAACGTGGCAATACTGTGATTCAACGGTGTCGCTGCGGCGTGTGCGTCCGAAAGGATCTCGGTGGTCTACGTCGCAGCTATGGGAGAGGTGTTTGCGGCCGCGGGCTGGGTTTCGTGGCTGCTCCTCGTGGCGTCCGTCTGGCTGGGGCTCGCCGCCGTGGTGACATTCTTCCTCGGGAGGGCCACCCGGGTCCTCCAGAAGGATGAACGTCGACTACAGGTTCCTCGTGCTGCTGCAAAGACGCTCCGCCCGGGTACCCAGATCGGCGCCGACCCCGACGTCGGAGGGAGGCGACGCATCCTCATCGTCGACGACGACTCCGCGCTGCGCCTGCTGTTGCGCACGACGTTCGCCGCGGACGAGTTCGCGGTCGAGGAAGCTGACTCCGCCGAGACGGCGGCGGGCATCGTCCGGTTCTGGCGCCCTTCCGTCGTCATCCTCGACATCAACCTTCCCGGCACGGACGGGATCGCTTACTGCCGGCAGCTGAAGCGCGATCCCGAGCGCGCTCCCATCGTTGTCCTGCTCACGGGGGCCGACAGTGTGGACCGCGGGGCGGAGGCTGCCGGCGCCGACGGCATCCTCCGGAAGCCGTTTAGCCCGCTCGAGCTCCTCGGCACGATCGACCGTCTCACCGGCGCAGGGCGGCAGCTCAGCGTCGAAGCTCCGAAGAGCGATGACGAGCAGATTGTTCTCTACGCGCGCGACCTCGCGCGCCTCGTCGATGTGGAGCGCGGCCAGCGACGCCTGCTCCAGCATGCGTATCGGCAAACGGTGACCGCGCTCGCCGATGCACTCGAGGCGAAGAATCCGCTGACGGGCCTCCATGCGCTTCGAGTCCAGCGCTATGCCCTCGAGCTGACGGAGGCTGTCGATCGTCGGCTTCTGGACGACCCGAGCCTCGAGTACGGCTTCCTGCTCCACGACGTGGGCAAGATCGGGATTCCGGACGAGATCGTGAACAAGCCCGGCCCATTGGACAAGGATGAGCTCCGCGTCGTCCAGCGCCATCCGCTCGTCGGCGCCGAAATGCTCTCTGGAGTCGTTCTCCTCCAGGGCGAGGGGCTTCGCGTCGTCCGTTCGCATCACGAGCGCTGGGACGGCGCCGGGTATCCCGATCGTCTTGCGGAAGCCGACATCCCGCTCGGCGCGCGGGTCTTCGCCGTCGCCGATGCGCTCGATGCGATGACGAGCGACAGGCCCTATCGGCGCGCGCTCCCCTGGGACCGCGCGGTCGAGGAGATCGTGACCCAGGCGGGCCGCCACTTCGATCCCGGCGTCGTCGCCGCTTTTGCGCGGCGAGAAGGACGAATGCACCAGCTGTGCGATCTCCAGCACGCCGTCGGCGTGTGACACGCCGCAGCGCGGGGGCGACCGCCCAGCAGGGGCGACAGGACTCGAACCTGCAACCCCCGGTTTTGGAGGTCTGCCACGTTCCGTCCGTTTGGCTACTGGAGCGTCCTTTCGGAGCCGCTCCACTACGTTGAAGTGCTGTTAGGTGCGCTGAGGTCGGTACAAATTCCAGTACAAAGCGCAACCGTCTCGAGTTGACCTTGAGACCTTGGCTGAGCTGGACGCATACGCTGCCGTTGGCGTTCTGGTCGATCGAGGACACGCCCGCGAGAATCTGCTCGGCCGTCCCGAGTCCGTCGTTTATCACGGCCTGATTCCGAGGCAGCGTTAGATACTCCGCAAACGTCATCGAGCCGAGATTGAAGCCGGGCGGACACCCGTAGCTCGGCTTACCACTTCCGGCTGCCCCGAGCGGAGCGAGCACCGCCGCCAGCGCACAACCAGCGGTTGGAGGTGTCTCGGATGACCTCTGGCTCTGGCCGTTCTAAGCTCGGCAGATGAGCGACGAGCCGGGGCTGGCCTTCGATCGTGTCGCTGAGGACTACGATCGCGTTCGCCGAGGCTACCCGGAGGAACTTGTCGAAGCTGCTTGCGAAATCGCGGGGCTGAGTGAGAACAGCTACGTCGTGGAAGTGGGGTGCGGCACCGGCAAACTGACGCGCGTTCTCGCCGAGCGCGGGTTGCGCGTTGAAGCGATCGATCCGGGTGCCCAACTCGTTCAAGTGGCGCGGCGTCACGTTGAGGGGTCGGCGGTGCGTTTCCACATCAGCCGCTTCGAGGATCTCGACCTACCCGCTGGCGCGTTCGCAGCGGTGTTCTCTGCGACCGCGTTTCATTGGGTCGACCCAGCTGTGGGATGGTCTAAGGTCGCGCGCCTCCTGCGTCCCGGCGGAACCCTCGCGCTTCTTGCACACACGATCGAGCTCGACCCCGAGATGCTCGCGACGTGGCGGGAGATGGTGACAGAGGCAGCTGCCTGGGTCTCACGAGACGAGCGGACGCTATTGGAGGGCGCCGAGGCGCGAAAAGGCAACGTTTCCCAACTCTGGGCGTGGCTTGTGAAGCGCGACATCGCCCGACCCGAAGCCGCGAAGCTCTTCCGCGACGTGCACCTCGATACGGTTCAGATCGAGAAAAGGGAGGCGGTCGCAGAGGTACTCGCCCAGATCCGGACAGAGTCTGCATATCTTCGGCTCGATGGAGAGCGCCAGCTGCAACTAGAGGAGCGCATCCGGGCTGTCATCGAGAACATGGGCGGGACGTACCGCCCCACCCTGTTTACGGTCTTGGCAACTGCGCGGCGCGCGTGACGGGCTGACAAGCGGCAGGCTCAGGTGGTGGCCTGTGCCAGTGTGCAGGAATGTCACCTGAGCGACTGGAGGCCGCGCGCCTGCTGCCTCGTCGCCACATTTCGGCCCTACCCTTCTTGGGCGGCGAGAACTAGGCTCTCCTGATGCGAGAGAATGGCGACGGCGGCACGTCGGATGCGGACGAGAGCGGCGCTGAGATCGATGCGCGAAAGGCCGAGGCGGATGTACGCGGCCGTGCGGCTGATGCCCGCGAGTC
>JACDAN010000229.1 GCA_013695385.1 Actinomycetota bacterium
GCCGCAACTCGTCGACCGTTTCTAGGGCTCGTCGCGCTCGGTCTGGGCCTGCGGTGGGGCCGGGGGCATCGTTCCCGGGATCGGCCCCGGTGTCGTGCCGAGGGGATCGATCGGGACAATCGGCGGAGCCCCCTGATCGCCCGCCGGCGGTTGCTCGCGAGCTTCCGAAGTGCCGGAGAGGAACCCCTTGAGCTTGTCGAGCAGAGACACGGTTAGTGCACCTCGTCCGTGTGATCGTCCTCGGAGAGGCCCTCGACGACGGTCGTCGGCGGCTCGGCCTGGGAAGCCGCGGCGATCTCCTCCGGCGTCGGAGTGAGCACGGGCTCATTCGGGTCGGTCGGCGACTGGGGATACGACGACCCCTCGTGCGAGTGGTCGTGCCCCGAATGGTCGTGATCGTGGGCATCGGCGGAGGCATCGCCGGAGAAGAAGGCTTTGATCTTGTCCAATAGCGACATGACGGCTCCTTTCGAGCGTGACGGAGGACGGACCTAAGAACCGCAGCGGCGGAATTCAATCGTGCGGCCCCCGCGGGCAGACCACGATGATACGCCCCCGTCGAGGACGGGCCGCGCGTCGAGGCCCTGCCCCGCGAGCAGCGAGGCCGCGATGCCGGCCCGCGCGCCGCTCTCGCAGATGGTTACGATCGGACGTCCGGGAGGGATGTCGGCTTCACCGAGCGTCAACAGCCGGTAGGGGATGTTGCGGCTGCCCGCGATGTAGCCGCTGTCGCGCTCGTCACGCTCCCGCACGTCGATGAGCTCCGCGCCGGCCTCGAGCAGCGCCTCGAGCTCGTCCAGCGTGACTGCGTCCATGCGCTCCGACCCGCCGCCGAGCACGTAGCCGGCGAGCTCGAGGAAGCCGACGGCGCGAAGGCCGCGAACCGCGCGAGCGGCCTCGTCCGGGCTCGAGGCGGCGACGACGATCCGATCGTCGGGGTCGAGCACGAACGCCGCCTTGGTCCCGAACGAGCGTCCAGAGACCGGCACGCTGATGGCACCGGGGGCGTGGCCCGCCAGGAAGTCCTCGAGCGGCCGGACGTCGAGCACCGTCGCGTCCGCTGCGTCGCTGTCCAGCTCTGCCACCTCGCTGGGCGCGCCGACGAACGGGCCGCGGTTCAGCTCCACGAGGCGGCGCATGTTGGGGGGCTTGGGAGTGCCCACCGAGGCCGACTCGGCGACGAACTGGAGCTCGTCTGCGATCAGCACAGGATTGAAGCGGCGCTCGAAGCCGATCGTCGAGGAGGCCTTGGAGCTCATGGCCTTGCCGCACAGCGATCCTGCGACGTGCCCGGGGAAGACCTCGACGCCGTCGGACAGCTCCAGAAGCCGCCGGATCGATTGGAACAGGACCTCGGCGCCCTCCCTCGCGGCGACGGCCAGATCGGGTCGGCCGGCATCGCCGACGAAGAGGCAGTCGCCCGTCAGCACGAGCCACGGCTCGTCGGCACGGGAGCGGTCGATGACGGAGAAGCACGTGTGCTCGGGTCGGTGGCCGGGCGTGTGAATCGCCCGCAGGACGACGCGGCCGAGCTCGATCTCAGCGCCGTCCTCGAGCGGCTCGTGCGGATACATCGCGTCTGCGGCCGGGTGGATCGAGACCGGAACGTCGTGCTCGAGGGCGAGCCGCCCGTGCCCCGACAGGTGGTCGGCATGCGTGTGGGTCTCGATCACCTGCACGATCCGCACGCCCCTCCGGCGAGCCGTCTCGAGCACCGGTTCGACCGCGTACGGGGGGTCCACGATCGCGGCGACACCGGCGTCCTCGTCGCCGACGAGATACGCGGCACAGCCGAGCTCGTCGTCCAGAAACTGCTGGAAGAGCACTCCGCGACGACGCTACCACGGAGATCAGCTTTCGTTCCGAAAGTCGCGCACCTTCCCTCCGCGTTAAGGAACCGAGAAGAAGTACGGTCTGCTCGTTTGGACACGGCGAACCCGGAAAGAGTCCCGTGTGGTTACGCGCGCGTAAATGTGAGAGAACGGAAAGGACCCCCATGAGGATCAGACCCATCTGGCTGCTGCTCGCGATGCTGGTTGCGAGCCTCGCCCTGATTGCGGCCGGTTGCGGCGGCGACGATGACGACGGCGACGCGGCCGGCACCGAGGCGACCACCGAGGAAGGCGGCGGGGAAGCCGCGGAGCAGGTCATCACCATCAACTGGGGCACCGAGCCGCCGTCGCTCGACCCGGGTTTGGCGAGCGATACGACCTCCGCCAACATCCTGCTCAGCATCATGGATCCGCTCGTCAAGCTCGACGAGGACCTAAAGCCGGTCCCGAACGCCGCTGAGAGCATCGAGACGAGCAAGGACGGCCTCACCGTCACGTTCACGCTCCGCGACGACCTCAAATGGACGAACGGCGAACCCGTCACTGCGGAGGACTTCGAGTACTCGTGGAAGCGCACGGTCTCGCCGGAGCTCGGGGCTGACTACGCGTACCAGTTCTACGGCATCGAGGGCGCGCAGGAGTACAACGGCTGCGACGCCAAGAAGGACGATTGCGCCGCACTCGCCGACAAGATGGGCGTCAACGCCGTCGACGAGAAGACGCTGGAAGTCAAGCTGACGACCCCGCAGCCGTGGTTCGTCCAGCAGGCCGCGCACCACTCGTTCCTCCCCGTGCACAAGGCGACCGTCCAGAAGTTCGGGGACAAGTGGACGGAGGCGAAGAACATCGTCACGAACGGCCCCTTCAAGCTCGCGCGCTGGGAGCACAACGCGAACATCGACATCGTCAAGGATCCGAACTGGCGCGACGCCGACAGCGTCAAGCTCACTCGCGTCAACGGGCGAATGATCTCCGACGGCACCACGGCCGTGCAAGCCTTTGAGGCCGGCGAGCTCGACGTCACGGGCGGCCTGCCGCCGGACGAGATCCCGCGGCTCAAGGAGACGCCCGAGTACGACCAGTATCCCGGTCTCGGCACCTACTACTACGGCGTCAACGTCGAGAACATCCCCGACGTGAAGCAGCGGCGCGCGATGGCGCTGGCGATCCCGCGGCAGTCGATCATCGACAACGTCGCGCAGGCCGACCAGCTCCCCGCCAACGGCTTCACGCCGAAGGGGATGCCCGGCTACGACAAGATCACCCCCAACTCGAAGTGGCTGCCCGCCGAGGGCGACCTGGAGCAGGCGAAGCAGCTGATGGGGGAGGTCGCCAACCCGAAGAAGGACATCACGCTCTACATCAACGACGCACCGGGTCACCGCGAGATCGCCGTCGCGATCCAGGCGGCGTGGAAGGAGCTCGGGATCGACAGCACGATCAAGCAGCAGGAGTTCCAGCAGTACCTCGAGTTCATCGGCCCGCCGCCGAACAAGGACGTCGACGTCTACCGGCTCGGCTGGATCGGCGACTTCGTCGACGCGATCAACTTCCTCGAGCTATGGACGTGCGAGTCGGGGAACAACTCGACGAACTACTGCAACAAGGAGTACGACGCACTGATCGAGAAGGCGCGCAACACGGAGGACAACGACGCCCGCTACGAGCTCTACGCGCAGGCGGAGGAGATCCTCTTCGGCGAGAACGGCGACATGCCGGTCCTGCCGATCTACTTCTATACGTACGTCCATCTCGAGAAGGAGTCGGTGAAGGACACGCTCAACATCAACCTGCTCGACCAGATCGACCTGACGAAGGTCGTCGTCACCGAATAGGCGCGAGTAGACGCAGCATGCGGGGACGGGGCGCCGAGCGTCCCGTCCCCGTTCGGGAAAGTCCGACCGGGGGAACGTGAGGGAAGCCGATGCTGAAGTTCATCGTCAGGCGGGTCTTCTGGACGATCCCCGTGCTCCTGGTCGTCATCTTTCTGACGTTTATGATGATGCGGCAGATCGGCGGCAACCCGTTCCGGCATTCGGAGCGGGCGGTGCCGGAGGCCGTACAGCGCAACCTCGAACGCAAGTTCAACGTCGACAAGCCCTGGTACATCCAGTACGCGTACTACGCGAAGGGCGTGTTCACGTTCGACCTCGGACCGTCGCTCGTCGTCAGGGGACGTGACGTGAACGACATCGTGAAGACGCACTTCCCGAAGTCGATCGAGCTCGGGTTCTACGCCTTCCTGTTCGCGCTCGTCGTCGGCGTGCCGCTGGGGATGAT
>JACDAN010000234.1 GCA_013695385.1 Actinomycetota bacterium
GAGTAGCCGTCCAGCCCGCTCGCCTCGTCGGCAGCGCCGATCCAGGCCGCAACGATTTCCCGAACCGATGAGACCCGTCCCACGGCGTGACTGGGGCTGGATGCAACCGGGCGCACGGGGCGGAACGTGTCCACCATGATCGGTCCGACGTGAACCGCGTCACCCCAGTTTCCGGCGCCGTCCCGGGCGCGGACATGGAACCAGTGCACACCGTCCGGAACGTTCAGGTTGACCGAGGTGATCGTCTCCTCGACCTCCTTCACCTCGTCCGGGACGAGTGTGGCCACCGGCGACACCACGTACGAGTAGCCGTCGATTCCGCTCGCGTCGGCTGCTCCGGCCCAGGAGACGGAGACCGCCGGAACATTGCTCCAGGCACCGGACGTATGCGTCGAGCTCGCCGCCGCAAGACCTGTCGGAGGTTGGACGTCCTGCGTCAGCGCTCGGAACGCGTTCAGCCGGCCGCCGCTACCGACGAGCCCCGCGAGCTGGGGTTTCGGGTCGACTCCGAGGACGATGCTGCGGCGCACCTCGTCGACGCGGAGAGCCGGCCGCTGCGCCCAGACGAGCGCCGCAACGCCGGAGACGTGCGGAGCGGCCATCGACGTGCCGTCGTAGAAGGCGTAGGCCGATCCGGGAACGGTGCTCAGGATGCCCTCACCAGGCGCTGCGAGATCCACCGTGTTCGGACCGAAGTTCGAAAAGCTCGACAGCGTGTCGCCCCTGCCCGTCGCCGCCACGCACAGCACGTTGGGTGACTGGTCGTTGCAGGGGTAGGAGCCGGCCAGGTCGTTGTTGTCGCCTAGCCCGTCTTCGCCCCCGTTTCCGGCGGCGAAGACGAACAGCGCGCCGGGGCAGGCTGCGATTGCGTCGTGGATGGTCGGGGAGTAGACGTCCCCGCCGAAGCTCCCGTTGATGACCTTGGCGCCTTTCGCGCACGCATAGGCGAACGAGGAGACGATGGCGGATTCCGCCAGCCCGTTCGTCTCGTCTCCGGCGCGGAGGGGCAAGACCTTGACCCGCCAGTTCACGCCTGTGACGCCGAGGCTGTTGTTTCCACGGGCGCCGATCGTGCCGGCGACGTGCGTCCCATGCCCGTCGACGTCGAGGGGGGCATTGTCGCCGGACAGGAAGTCCCAGCCGCGAACGTCATCGACGAGGCCGTTTCCGTCGTCGTCGACGAGATTCGCCGTCTCGGCGGCGTTCGCCCAGATGTTGTCGGGGCCGAGGTCGGGATGGGTGTAGTCGACTCCCGAATCCACGACGGCTACGGTGACCGAGTCGCTGCCCGTGGTGAGATCCCACGCCTCGGGCGCGCTGATCTGCCGCAGCCCCCAGAGTTCCGGGAAGTAGGTGTCCGCCGGGGTGGCGAAGAGCCTGAAGCGGCGGTTCGGCCCGGCATATCGGACATCGGGTCGACGCTCCAGCAGCGCCTCGGCCTCGGCGACTGTCGAGCTGCCGTCGAGCCGGATTCGGAGAAGCCCTCGTGGCAACCGCTCGACGATTCCTCCCCCGATCTCGCTCAGGGCGGAGGCCTGCGCCGCACCGACCTCGAAACGGACGAGGAGCTCTCGGGACTCTCCCCGAGCAGGCGTCTCAGCCGCGCCCTGTGCGCCGAAGGCACCGGTCGCACCAAGCATGCCGACCGCCAGGACGGCCATTCCCAAACGCCGCATCATCTCGAGGGTATCGGCGTCCTGTTGAGGGCGCCGTACCCCCTACTCGACTGCTTTCGCATACGAGAGCTGGAGGTTGGCAACGACCTGGTGGAAGTCACGCAGCACCTCCGCGGGCACGGCTTCCTCGAGCGAGCTGAGGAGAGCCTTCATGCCCTCGATCGCCAGACGCGCCTGCTCGAGATCGCGTGTCGACTCGTCCAGCTTCGCGAAGCCCAGCTGGGCGAGCGTCGCAGCCGTCGACAGCAGCAGGTCTGCGACCTTCATGCTTCGCACGGCCTCCAGCATCTCCTCGGCCGAGGGCTCTCCGGTCTTACCCTCCAACCGGCTCCTTCGGACGCACCTGCTCGGCGTAGATCTCCTCGAGGCCGGCTCCCTCCTCGTACCTTGCGATCTGGCGCTCGGCGGCATTGGCGGCGGGCAGCGAGAGGTACTGCGCGGCGCCGATCTCGTCCGCGACCGGGCCTACCCACTCGATCAGCTGCTCGAGTCGCGCTCGCTTGCTCACGTTCTCGAGGCGTGTTAGGTCGAGGAAGTCTCCGGTGAGGCCGTGCCGGATCGCGCGCCAGAAGTTTTCTTCGATCAGGCGCGGCGCTGGAAGCGGAACGGGCTCGCCGTCGTCGATCGCCCGGGCGATCCGCACGGTCAGCGCGTATGCGAGCGCCGCCAGCGAGCGCGCCTCGCCGAGATCCGGCTGAGAGTCGCAGATGCGGATCTCGACCGTCGGATACGAGAGATGCGGGCGCACGCTCCACCAGAGCTGCGTGTGCTCGGTGATCGAGCCGGTACGGAACAGGGTGCGGACGTAGTCCTCGAACGTCTGCCAGTCGCCGTAGGCGTCGGGGATCCCACAGCGGGGGAAGAACTTCGTGAAGATCTCGCTCCGCGTCGAGTGAAGATGGGTGAAGACGCCTTCGTGGAAGGGTGAGCTCGCCGAGAGAGCGAGAAGCTCCGGCAGGAGATGCCGAAGCCAGTCGGCCACCCGAATGGCGCGGTCCGCGCCGTTGATCGCCACGTGGACGTGGAGGCCGAAGCTGTTGTTGCGCCAGACCACGTACCGGAGGATCTCGTCGTTCCGCCGGTAGTGGGGCGTGTCGATGATCCGCTGCTCCTGCCAGGGGCTCCACGGATGTGTGCCCGTGGCTCCGAGGGCGAGGCCGAGCTGGTCGATGAGGACGGCGAGCTGGTCGCGGCGCTCGCCCATCCTGGCGGCCGCATCATGGAATGTCTCGCAACGTCCGGTGCGGATCTCCACCTCGGACGCGATCAGCTCGCCGACGAGGTGGTCCTCGAGCTTCGTGCCGGCCGCGGCCGCCTTCAGGTCCTCGAAGCGGTTCGTGAGGCCGAGCGTCTCGGGGTCGAGAATCGCGAATTCCTCCTCGACCGCCAAGCTGAAGTCCTGCGCGGACTCGAAAGCCTCGCGGGCAAGCCGAAGCTGCTCGTCCGGGCTGAGCGTATCGTCGTCTCTCACTCCGGAAGGCTACTCGTGGAAGGGTTCCAGGAGCCGGTCTGCCACGCGTGTCCAGCTCCAGCGCTCCTCAACGACGCGGCGTGCCCTTCGCGCGAGCTCTTCGCGCTCGCCTTGGGGCACGTTCAGGATGTCGCGCAGCTTCTCCTCCAGGTCGAGGGCATCTCCGGACTCGAAGCTCGCGGGAACTCCCGCGTCCTCCAGGGCCTCGGCGATCTCGGCAAGGCCCGAGTGGCGAGCGACGAGCGGAAGCGAGCCGGCGGCCGCAGCCTCGGCGGCTACCATCCCGAAAGCCTCGGGGAAGATGGACGGAACGACCGTGACGTCTGCGAGTGGGATCAGGTGCACCAAGTGGCGGTGCTCGAGCGGCCCGGTGAAGAGCGTGCGAGCGCCGGCCATCGCTTCCAGCTCTCGACGGTAGTCGCCGAAGCCGACGATGACCGCTCGAGCCTCCACGCTCCTCAGCGCCTCGAGCAGTAGATGGACGCCCTTGTTGCGGAGGAGCTTTCCGAAGTACAGGACGGTCGGCTCGTCGCCCTCGAGGAACACCGAAAGGCGCTCGATGTTTCCCTCGTCGGGCAGTCGCTCACTGCTGTTTCCCGGATTCGGAGCGTCTCGCCGGGACTCCTCGAGCAGGCGCGCGAGAGCAGTCTCACGGGGCTGTGGACGAAACGCCTCGACGTCGACGCCCGGCGGCACCTCGTGAACCCGGGCGACGTGTCCGACGACCTGTTCGACGACGGCTCGGATGTGCGCGGAGCCCACGAACACCGCTCGGGCCTCAGCGAGCATCTCACGGCCCCAGCGCGAGAGCTCGGCGTTGCCGCGCATGGAGTACTCCAGCTCCGAGCCGTGGGCCTTGACGGCAAACGGAAGCCCGGTGGCGACGCCCACCGGGGCGCCGACGAGTATGTGGTTCGCAAAGACGAGGTCGGCCGGAGCGAGCTGCCGCAGCGCCGCGGCGTTCGCCTCTACATAGCGATCACGTTCGTCCTTCGTGAGGTCCTGGAGCAGTTTCGCGTCGAGTCCCTCATAGCGATCGAGAACGAAGACGGGGAGAACACCGCCGATCTCCGGCCGCACGACCCGCGCGCCGCCGAGGTCGTACAGGTCCGGATGGCGCTCCTGGCAGACGACGACCACGTCGTGGCCCGCGCGGCTCCACTCGCGCGCGACCGACCGCGTATAGACGTTCGAGCCCGTTCCGCCGAGCAGGTAGCCGTGCCAGAGAAGGATTCGCATGGCGGCGGCAGTTTCACCCGCCCGGATGACGCGCCGCCGGTGGATCTGAGCGATACCGAGACAGTCGTACCCGACCCCGCCGAGCCCTGCGGCCAACTCGCTCGAGGTGATTTCGATGCGGTTCACGAAATTTGCGTTCTCGCTCTTCGCGCTGCTGGTGGCTTCTGCCACCCTCGCGCTCGCGGCTGCTGCTGCTCCGACCGCCGCGCCGATGCCCGACCGCGCTGACGCGGCGGACTGCTACGCGGTCGACGAGGGATCCGACGATTCCATCGAAGGCGAAGGGCCCTTCGACGAGGAGCTGCTCGACGAAGAGCCGCTCGACGAGGAGCCGGTCGAGGACGAGCTCCTCGACGACGGAGAGCTCTCTCTCTTCGAGGAGCTGCCCGTCGAGAAGGACTCCCTGGCCGAATGGGGTGACGGCGACGACGACGTCGAATGCGGCGACGGCGACGACGACATCGAGCTCGGAGAAGGAGACGACGACGTCGACCTGGGCGACGGTGACGACGAGGCCGATCTCGGCGGAGGCGACGACGAGGCCGACGGCGGAGACGGCGACGACGTCCTGCGCGGCGGCGCGGGCAAGGACTCCCTCGACGGCGGCGCCGGCAAGGATCAGCTCGACGGAGGCCCCGGCAACGACACGATCAAGGCGAAGGACGGCAAGCGGGACGTCGTCCGCTGCGGAGCCGGCCGCGACACCGTTCGCGCCGACGCATCGACCGGCTGCTCGGCTGTGAGGTGGTCAGGCGCCGCTAGGCGC
>JACDAN010000242.1 GCA_013695385.1 Actinomycetota bacterium
GGGCATCGGTCTGTTCGGCGTGCCAATTGAGCCCCATCCTCCGTAGGCGGTCACGCGCCTCAGCGACGCGCGTCTCGTCCTCACGAACGATCCCGAGTGCACGGAGCGCGAATGGCTCTATGTAGGTGCCCTTTTGGAGAAGAGGCGGGGCGTCCTCCTCGACTCGTCCGTCGCGGAGGGCGGCGAGAGCGTCCATCCTCGCCGCGAGCCGGGCGAGTCCGAAGCTGAGGTTGTGGCCTCCGGCGGCCTCGCGAGCCTCTCCGACAGGCTGAGGATTCCCTCGCAGGAGCGCAAGACGCAGGCGTGGGGACTCAAGCGCGAACTCGTACCCCTCCATTCCCAGCTCCTCGGCGGCCCGCTCGCGCGCGGCCGCCCGCTGCTCGTCTCCCAGGACGGCGGCTGCGACGGCACAGACGAGCAACGACCGCGCGTTCCGCGCGCAGGGTGAGTGGAGGTTTGCAGAGACAGCGCGCTCGATGCGCTCCGTTAGCTCTGCGACCTTTTCCCAGTCGCCCGCGAGCTCCTCGACCTCGAGTTGCAGGGAGAGGCCGTGCAGTTCGTGATGAGGCGAGACCTTCCGCGAAAGCTCGCCTGCGTTTTTCGCCAGCCGGCGCGCCTCCTCGATCTGGGCCACAGCTGCGAATGCAGGCACGGCCGCTTCGTGAGCCTCGACGATGTGGTCGGGGTCGCTGATCTCCTCGATCAGGGTCAGCCGTTCACGTGCGAGTTCGTATGTCTCGGTGTAGTGATGCTGGGAGTAGGCCTGGGCAAGGAGGGCGTCGAGCGCCCATGACCGGAGCTCCCGGTCGCCCAGCCGCTCGGCGAGTCGTTCAGCCTCGCGGGCAGCCTCAACTGCGACCTTCGGCGTCCAGAACGCACGAGCGATGAGTGCGCGCACGCGGCTCGGGGTCTCCGGGTCGGAAAGTTCGAGAGCTCGCTCGATCCAGCCGGTCACGAGCTCGTAATCCGGCGGCCGCTGCCACATCCCCGAGCGAGCCGCGGTGTGTAGCGCCAAGAGGCTGTACGTCTCGCCGCAGGTGACGCGGTCCTTGCAGACCTGGAGCGAATTCTGCATGGCCTCCCAGAACGCCTGACCCTCGTAGCGCATCGCATGGGCGTGTCCGATGTCACGCCAGAGCTCCGCCCTCAACTGCTCGCCGTCCTCCAGATCGAGTGCCCGCTGGAGCAGCGAGATGACATCGCCGAGCTCGTAGCGGCCGAGCGCGAGCTCGGCAGCGCGACGAAGCCACCCGAGCGCCTTCGCCTGGAGCCGCTCGCGTTCGGCCTCCTCACCGCCCCAGGCGAGGTCGGCGTCCTCGGGTCGCACGGCCTCCGCATAGTGGTGAGCCAGGAGGGGAGCGGTTTCGTCCCGCCCGCCACCAGCACCTTCGAGCCAGGTTGCAAAGCCCGCATGCAATTGCGCGCGCCTCGCCTTGGGCAGGCTCGTGTAGGCAACCTCGCGCGTGAGCGCATGCTTGATCGAATATTCCTCTTCCCCGGCCATCGAGGAACCCTGGCTGCGATGGATAAAGTCTCGTTCTTCGAGGAGTCGGAAGTCCGGTTCGCGGCCGACGAGTTCGCGCACAGGGCCTACCCAGAACGTCCGACCGACCACCGAAGCAGCCTGAAGCGCTGCCTTCTCCAGCGGGGGCAGCATGTCGATGCGGGCCGCAAGGACGGCTTGGACGGAGTCTGGAATGTCGAGGTTCGACTGGAGCCGCTTCGCCTGCCACGAATCTCCGACCAGCTCGAGATCTCCGCGGTCGATCAGCGTTCCAATCAGCTCTTCGACGAACAGGGGATTGCCCTCCGCTCGCTCGACGACGAGGTTGCGAATCTCAGGTGAAAGCGCCTCGGCCAACGCGTCGTCGAAAAGTCGTCCCGCCTCGTCCTGCGACAGAGGCTGTAGCCAGAGCAGGGACGTGTTCCGCTTTCCGCCTCCCCAGGTCGGGCGACCGTCGAGAAGCTCAGGACGCGCGGTCCCGACGATCAGCAGCCGGCCGTGCACCTCGCGTCCCGTGCGCTCGAGTAGGTCGAGCAACGGATCCTCCGCCCAGTGAAGGTCTTCGATGAGTACGACGACGGGACGCTCGGCAACGAGATCCTGGAGGAGCTCGAGCCAGGCCTCGTGGAGCTTCTCGCGTGCGGCGAGCGGATGCAGCTCCCCCTGCGCTTCGAGACCGAGCGCCAACCCGAGGATCTCGCGAGGCCGGAGCTTGTTCCAGACACTTTCTGGTGGGTCGCTCTCCAGGATGCCGAGCTGCTCCTTGAGGATCTCGCCGAGCGCCCAGTACGTGATGGCCTGCCCGTAGGACAGGCACCGTCCGGTTCTCCGTAGCGGCTGATCGCCTCCCGTACCGAGCCGATCCCACAGCTCACGAACAAGCCGAGTCTTCCCTACGCCCGCATCACCCATGATCGTGACCAGATGCGGCTGGCCTTCGTGCGCGACCCGACGATACGTCGCCTCGAGCAACTCGATCTCGGTGTCGCGGCCGACGAGCCTGCGCTGTAACCCGCCCACTCCCCGCGGCCGCGTCAGCGTGAGCGCTCGGATCAGCTGCCGACAGGCGACTCCGTCCCGTTTCCCCTTTGCGCCGATCCGGATCGGCTCGTCGAACTCGAAGGCGTCCCGAACGAGTGCCACGGTTCGCTCGCCGACCAGAATCTCGCCGGCCGTCACGTTTTGCTCGAGCCGGGCACAGACGTTGACCGTGTCCCCGGTGACGAACGAGCTTCCCTCCCGGGCGGCCCCCACCACCACCTCGCCGGAATTGACTCCGATCCGAAGCCGGAGCCTCCCCTCGAAGAGCTCAGTGAGTCGCCGCCGCATGGCGAGTGCGGCGTGCAAGGCCCGCTCCGCGTGATCCTCCTGCGCGTTCGGAGCGCCGAAGACTGCCATGACAGCGTCCCCGACGAACTTCTCGACCGTCCCCCCGGCGCCGGCGATCTCCGCGGCCATAGCGTCGTAGAAGCGATCGAGCATCGCCCGAGTCCGCTCCGGATCTCGGGAATCCGCGAGCTCCGTGGAACCGACGAGATCGGCGAATAGAACCGTCGCAAGCTTCCGCTCCTCTGCGGGCGCGGCCGAGCGCACGGGCGCACCGCACGAGAGGCAGAACCTGGCCTGTGCGGGTAGATCGGTCCCGCACTGCACACATCGCGCCACGAGACCAGTTTAGGCCCCGACTTGCCACGTCCCCACGTCTGAAGCGAGGTCGACTAGCAAGACGGCTCGACGTCCTTTCGGCGAGACGTCGAAGTCGTCTTCTCCAGTTGCCGAGACATTGCCCACGTTCCGTCGGCGAACGCTTCGAGCACGGACTGGCCGGCGACGAAGAAGGGTGGCAGTGGAGCTAGCCGGGCTCGAACCGGCGACCTCCTGGGTGCGATCCAGGCGCTCTCCCAGCTGAGCTATAGCCCCTAGCGCGGCCCAGTCTAGCGGGCGATGGCACCATGCTTCTCGTGTGCAGGATCCCAATCGTGGTCGGTCTGGCCGCGCTGGCAGCGACCGCCGCTCTGGCCTCGAGCGCCGACCGCTCCGAAGGAGTTGCTCGACCCGATCGTTTCGACGGAGCTGCCTCCTGGAGCTTCCTGAAGAGGCAGGTCGCGCTCGGCCCCCGTCCCGCCGGGTCGCCCTCCTCGCGGCGGCTGGCGGCCATTCTCCGCTCCTCGATCCCGCAGGGGCGCTACCAGGGGGTCCCAGCCGACCTCAGGAACGTGATCGGCACCGTTCCCGGTCGGGTGCCCGGTCGCGTTGTCGTCGTCGGCGCCCATTACGACACGAAGGACATCCGGGGCTTCGTCGGAGCGAACGACGGCGCCTCCGGGACGGCCGTCGTCCGTCAGCTGGCCCGAACGATCAAGCCGCGGCAGCTTCGCCCGACGGTCGTGTTCGTCTTCTTCGACGGAGAAGAGGCCCCACGCGGCGTACCCGACTCGCAGTTCGAGCGCTACGGGCTCCGGGGCAGCAAGATCGCGGCGCGCTCGCTCCGGCATGCCGAGGCTGCGATCGTCCTCGACTTCGTAGGCGACCGCGACCTGGCGATCCCGCGCGACGGGTACTCCGACCGCAAGCTCTGGAGTCGTCTTCGTCTGGCCGCCGGACGGGCCGGTGCCGCTCGGCACTTCCCGGCGCGCGAGCAGGGGCCCGTGCTGGACGATCACGTCCCCTTCATCCGGGCCGGCGTGCCAGCGATCGACCTGATCGACTTCGACTTCCCCTGCTGGCACCGAATCTGCGACGACCTCTCAGCGGTCTCCCAGCGGAGCCTCGACGCCGTCGGTGAGACCATGATGGAGCTCCTCAGAACGCTGTAGTGCCCGACCGGGTCCTGACGCAACGCGAGCTCAACCGCGCCCTGCTCGCCCGCCAGCTGCTCCTCGCGCGCGGTCGGATGACGATCCCGAAGGCCCTGGAGCGGATCGGGGGGATCCAGGCGCAGTACGCGCCGTCGATGTACATCGGGCTCTGGTCGAGGCTGGAGGATCTCGAGCGCGACGCGGTGACGCGCGCGCTCGAGCGGCGCACCGCGATCCAGGGGACGCTCATGCGGGCGACGATCCACCTAGTCTCACGTGCCGACTACTGGCCGTTCGCGGCCGGGATCCGAGCCGAACAGCGGCGCTGGTGGGAGCGCGTGCACCGGAATGCCGATCCGGGCGAGCTGCGGGCCGCGGCAAAGAAGGTCCGCCGGTTCCTTGCCGGCGGCCCGCGCCGAGCAAAGGAGATCGAGGCGCTCGTCGGCCGCGAGGCCGCCCTCGGCGTCGGCATCTACGCCAACCTCGTGCGCGTGCCGCCGTCGGGCACCTGGGAGCGTCGCCGCGCCGACCTCTACGGCCTCGCCGAGGACTGGGTCGGGCACGAGGAGGTCACGGCGCACGAAGGTGTCGAGCGGCTGATTCGCCGCTACCTGAGCGGTTTCGGGCTCGCGCCGAGGACGGATATCGCCGACTGGGCGGCCCTTCCCGTGCGCGAGATCGGCGCCGCGCTCGAGCGGATCGAGCTCCGCCGCTTCCGCAGCGAGGACGGCAGGGAGCTCGTAGATCTGCCGCGGGCGCCGCTCCCGGATCCCGAGATGCCGGCGCCGCCGCGATTCCTGCCGGTGTGGGACGCGACGCTGCTCGTCCACGCCCGCCGGACGCTGATCCTCCCCGAGGAGTACCGACCTCGAGTCTTCAACGTGAAGACCCCACACTCGGTGAATACGTTCCTGGTCGATGGACAGGTGGCGGGAACGTGGCGGTACGAGAAAGAGCGCATCCACGTCGAGCCGTTCGGGCGCCTCCCACAAGGCACGAGGAGAGAGCTGGACGAGGAAGCGGAGCGCCTTGCCGAGTTCCACGCGTAGGCCGCTCGGTCTGCGCGAGCTGAACCGCGCGACCCTCGCGCGACAGCTGCTGCTCGAGCGCGCCCGCGTTCCCGTTCCACGAGCCGTTGAACGCCTCTGCGCGATGCAGGCGCAGGCCGCAAAGGCGCCGTACATCGGGCTCTGGACGCGGCTGGATGGGTTCCGCCGCGACCAGCTGACTCAGGCGTACGAGCAGCGAAAGGTCGTGCGGGCAACGCTCTTCCGCGTCACGATCCAGCTCGTCTCGGCACGGGACCACGCACCATTCGCGACGCTCACGCACCGCCGCTGGCGCGACGAGTTCGAGAACTGGGGGCTTCCGGCTGCGGACTGGGCCGAGCGGCTGCGCGCGCTGGCGGAGAGCGGGCCATTCACCTATGCCGAGGCGAACGGAGCGGTGCCGGAGCTGCCGGAGCGGTACCGATGGCGCGTCCGCTGCTTGACGCCGCTCGTCCACGTACCGCCCGCAGGGCTGTGGGGGAACATCCGCGTTCGCGTCACGACCGCGGAGCGTTGGCTCGGCCGCCGCGACGCCGAGCAGCGGGAGGCGGCAGCGCTGCTCGTTCGCCGCTATCTCGCCGGCTACGGACCGGCATCGCGGGCCGACCTGCTGCGGTTCTCGGGGCTGCGGGTGAAGGACGTCCAGGCCGGTTTCGAGGAGCTGGAGTCGCAGCTCATCGAGCTCGAGTCGGACGACGGCCGCATGTTGTTCGATCTACGCCGAGCGCCGCGGCCCCCGGCGGACACGCCCACACCGATCCGCTTTCTCCCAGAGTGGGATCACCTGATCCTCGGCTTCGACGACAGGAGGCGCGTGCTGCCGCCCGAGTACCAGGCGGCGGTGATCCAGAAGAACGGCGACATGCGGCCAACCGTACTCGTCGACGGCGTCGTGGCCGGCCTGTGGCGCTTCGAGGCCGGACGGGTGGTCGTGGAGCCGTTCGCCCCGCTGCCGCGTCAGGTGCGCCGCGAGGTCGAGGACGAGGCTGGCCGGCTAGCGGCGTTCCTCGGTTAGATCAGAGCCGCTCGATGCGCGATCCGCCGAGAATCCGGCCGCCCCCGTCGTCGAACCGCACCCAGGCCTTGCCCTTGCCGTCGTAGTCGGGCGACCAGACGGCGATCACGCCGTCGCGGTCGCCGACGCGGCACCGCTCGGTTCCCTCCGCCTCCTCGCCACGCCAGATTCGGACGAACGGGTTCTCCTCCCACTCCCGGCCGATTGTCGTCTCGTCGGTGTGACCGGGGAGGACCCGGGTCTCGGGCGAGAGCTCCATCAGCCGCATCACCGAGTCGCGCACCTGGTCGGGATCGCCGCCGCCGACGGCGTTCTTGAAGAGCACGTCGCCGGAGAAGCAGAGGTCGCCGACGACGAATGCCAGGTGGTCGTCCTTGTGGCCGGGTGTCGGGATCGCCTCGATGCGCAGCCCGCCCAGCTCGAGCGAGCCGGTGACGACCGGCAGCCCGAGCTCTGCCTCGTGCTCGACGTGATCGGGGTCGGCGTGTGTGCGCAGGACATGGCTCGGTTGGACACGCCAGCGCTCGGCGGCCCCGAAGAGCGGCTCCATGGGGGCGCCGCTGTCGACGAAGACCGCAGCGCCGCCCTCCTCGTCGGCCAAGAGGTAAGCGTTCGACAACCACCCCGAATGCATGCTGCGCGCGACGAGCATTGCCGCGTAGGCTACGCCTCGAAACCGAGGAGGAGGAATTCAGTGGCCGGGTTGTTCGAGCGCATGTCGATCGTGATCAGGGCGAAGTTGAGCAAGCTGTTGGACCGGGCGGAGGATCCGGGGGAGACGCTCGACTACTCCTACGAGCAGCAGTTGCAGCTGCTTCAGAACGTCAAACGGGGGGTCGCCGATGTCGCGACCTCCAAGAAGCGGCTCCAGCTCCAGACCGACAAGCTCGAGCAGAGCCTCGTCAAGCTCGACGGACAGGCGCGCGAAGCCGTCGCTGCCGGTCGGGAGGATCTCGCACGGGCCGCACTCGAGCGGAAGTCGCTCGCGCAGCAGCAGCTCCAGGGTCTCGACAAGCAGGTCGAGCAGCTCCAGAGCCAGCAGGAGAAGCTCGTGACCTCGGAGAAGCAGCTGTCGGCCAAGATCGAGGCCTTCCGCTCGCAGAAGGAGGTCATCAAGGCGAAGTACTCCGCGGCCGAGGCACAGGTGCGCATCGGCGAGGCGGCGACCGGGATCGGCGAGCAGATGGCCGACACCGGGCTCGCCATCCAGCGGGCCCAGGACAAGACCGAGCAGATGGAGGCGCGGGCCGGAGCCGTCGAGGAGCTGATCGCCGCAGGCACGCTCGAGGACTTCACCGCCGGCGACCAGACGCAGCTCGACCGGGAGCTCGACGCCATGTCCGCAGACCGGCAGGTCGATGCGGAGCTCGAGAAGATCAAGGCCGAGGTCGGTGCAGGGTCCGGCGCGAAGGAGCTGGAGCAGTGATCGTCCGGCTGATGGGAGCCGGCCAGTTCCGCGTCGACGACTCGCTCCGCGAGGAGCTCAACGAGCTCGACGACCGGGCCGTGACAGCGCTCGAGGCCGACGACGAGCCGACGCTCGACGGCGTGCTCGACGAGATGGCTCAACTGGTGCGGGACCGCGGTGAGCAGCTGGCCGACGACGACCTGTCGGCGTCCGACCTGATCATCCCGCCGAGCGACCTGTCGCTCGAGGAGACGAAGGAGCTCTTCACCGACGAGGGCCTGGTTCCGGACCTGCCCTCCCGGTAATGAGCTCAAGCGGGCTCGTCCACTGGGACGAGGTCGAGCCGCTCGCCCTGCACGCGGGCCATCTCGAAGGCGCCTGGCAGCTCCTCGGCAAAGCCGCCGGAAGCGTCGAGGTCGGTATCAACCGCGTCCGGGTGGCCCCGAACCGCTGGTCGACGCCGGCGCACAAGCAGACGGCGGAGGAGGAGATCTTCTTCGTCCTGAGCGGAGAGGGCCTCTCCTGGCAGGACGGAAAGGTCTATGAGGTGCGGGCGGGCGACTGCATCGTCCACCGGCCCAATCGGGAAGCTCACACGCTCCGAGCAGGAGCCGGCGGTCTCGAGTTCCTCGTCTTCGGCGAGAGGAAACAAGCGGAGGCTTCACATCTGCCGCGCATCGGCATCTCCTGGCTCTCCCGGGCGTGGGTCGAGGCCGGGCAGGGGGAGCATCCGTGGGCGCGCGAAGCCGCCACGGGGGAGCCGGAGGCCGGTGAGCCGGCGGCCCGGCCTCGGAACATCGTCAACGTCGACGCCCTCGAGCCCGATGCGGAGGGCGATCGCGTCCTCGGAGCAAGCGCCGGCGCGACCCGCGCCGGCCTGCACCACCGAAAGTTGCCTCCCGATGGCTGGGGCGCCCCGGCGCACTGCCACTCGGCGGAGGAGGAGATCTTCGTGATGCTGGAGGGAACCGCGACCCTCGAGCTGATCCCGAGCCCGGTTCCCGCAAGCCGCGGGGTCGAGAGTGAGCGCCACGAAGTGCGCCCGGGACACGTCATCGTCAGGCCACCCGGGACGAGGATCTCCCACTTCCTACGCGCAGGGGACCAGGGCGCGACGATGCTCGTCTACGGCACGCGGGAGCCGAACGACATCGCCTATTACCCCCGGTCGAACAAGGTCAACATCCGTGGGGTCGGCGTCATCGGCCGCATCGAGCCGCTCGACTACTGGGACGGCGAGCCCGAGCTACCGACCGAGCGAACCTAGAGCGGCGCGCCGTAGAGCGCGAACCAGAGCGAGATGTCGGGCTCGATGGGAAGCTCCTTCTCGAGCTTGGCCTTGAGCTCCAGCTCCTCGGCGTTGTCACGCTGCTTCTCGCCCGTGGGAACGAACGGCCAGAAGGCGCCGCGCTTGTAGCCGTAGACCCAGTAGACCGGTGCCTTGCCGCCGTCGAACCTGAACACTGCCGCGAGCAACTGCGGCCCGAAGCCGCGCTCGGCGAGCTCCGACCCGATCAGGTGCACGGTGGTGACGAGATCCTCGAACTGCTCGTCGCGGACGATGAGCCACTCGTAGCCGTAGTCGTCGGTGCGGCGCTCGAGCTTCGAGGAGGCCTCGCGGGCCGCGAGCTCGAGCAGCTCCTGCATCTCGTTCTCGGCCCGGACGAACTCACCCGCAGACAAGGGCTTGAAGACGACCGCAGCGGCGCCGGCAGGGCGCATCCCCAGCTCGACTTCCATCGACACGGCCGCAGCCGGCAGGGCGAAGAGCTCCTCTCGCTTCGCCGGCTTTCCAGCCTTCCGCCCGAAGAGCACGTCGCGGATCCCCACAGGCCCGGCCTACGGCCCTGAGAGCTAGACGGGCCGGCCCATCTCGCGCGAGATCTCCGCGAGCCGGGCCAGCCGCTTCTCGAGCGGCGGGTGGGTCATGAAGAGCTCGCCGAACGCGCTCTTCACGTTCGTCGGGACGATGAAGAAGGCGTTCATCCCCTGCACCTCGCGGAGGTCGCGCTGCGGGATCTGAGCGATGGTGCCCGCGATCCGCTGGAGCGCGCTCATCAGGTTCTCGGGAGCCCCGGTGATCAGAGCCGCGCCTCGGTCGGCCGCGTACTCGCGGTACCGGGAGATCATCAGGATCAGGACGTAGCTGATCACGTAGGTCAGCATCGAGACGAGGAACATCACGAGCCAGATCGGGGGGCCACCCGAGCGATCGCGACCGCCGCCGCCCATCATTCCGCCCCACAGGCCCATCCGCATGAGCAGGGCGGCGACCATTGCGAAGAAGCTCGCGACGGTCATGATCGCGACATCACGGTTCCCGATGTGGGACAGCTCGTGGGCGATGACTCCCTCGATCTCCGCCTTGTCGAGGCGGTGCCAGAGGCCCTCGGTCACCGCGACGACCGACTTCTTGGGATTGCGGCCGGTTGCGAACGCGTTCGGCACGTCGCTCGGAATCACGGCCAGCCGCGGCTTGGGCAGGTCGGCCATCGCACAGAGCCGCTCGACCATGTCGTGGAGCTCCGGCGCCTCGTCCCGCTCGACGACCTTCGCGCCGGAGGCAGCAAGGGCAATCTTGTCGGACGTGTAGTACTGGACGAAGCCGAGGCCAGCCATGATCACGATCACGAACCCGATGCCGATGCCCGTGAACTGCAGCAGGGCGACGAAGAACCCCACGTACAGCGCACCGAGGAGGAACATGGTGAGCCCCATGCGCGCGGAGAGTCCGAAATCGCGTCCGTAGGCCTTTCGTTGCATCGTCTCTCGATTGTAGTGGCGGCGTCTCTGGCTGCCGCTGCGCTGGCGGCACCCTCGCAGGCAGCGAGTCTCCGCGTCGTCGTCGTCCCCGGCCTGGAGCCGGGTGATCTCGCCGCGCTCGCTGAGCGCGGAGCGGTGGGCCTACTCGTGCCGGATGCCGGGCCCGAGACGAGCGCGGGTCGCGCGCGGGCTGCGCTGGAACGCGGTGCAGTCCGGAACTCCCTGCTGGGGGAGATCTCTGGCGACGAGCCTCTGATCGAGGTCGAGACCGCGAACGCCGTCCCGCAGGGACGCGCGATCGTCCTGGCGCTGCCCCGCGGCGAACGGCAGCCGAACGACCGGCGGTACGCGATCGCGGTCCTGGGCGGCGGCTATCGAGGCCTGCTCACGTCTCCGTCGACGCGGATTCCGGGCCTGGTGTCGATCGTCGACGTGGCCCCGACCTCGCTCGGGAGAGGAGATGCGCTCGGCTCCACCGCGTCGGCCGACCCGCTGGCGGCGTTGAGAGAGCTCGACGAGAGGATCGAGGCGAATCGCGATGCGAAACTGGTCGTGCTCCTGCTCTCCCTGGCGCTGATCGTTGCCCTCGCGGTCTTCCTGCCCTCGGCCGTGTTGCCCGCCTTCGCGCTCGTGCTCCTCGCGAATCTCGCACTGGGTGCCGCCGGTTCCACCGCGGTCTGGGTGGACGCCCTCGGGGTGGTCCTCGCTGCGGGGGCCGGGATTCTGCTCAGTCGAGCGGGGGCGCTCGTCCAGGGGCTTCTCCAGGTCGGCGTCCTCGCTGCCTACCTCGTCGCCACGGCCCTCGACGAGCGGTGGGTCGCGCTCTCACCGCTCGGGCCGACCCAGAACGCCCGCTTCTACGGCCTCTCGAATCTCCTCGCAACGTGGCTGCTCGTCCCTGCGCTCGCCGGCGCCGTCCTGCTCGGCCGCAAGCTGGGCGCCTGGGCGTTCTGCACCGTCGCCGCCCTCGCGGTCGTGGTTGTCGGCGGGAGCTCCTTCGGCGCCGACGGCGGCGGCGCGGTAGTCCTCCTCGTCTCGTTCGTCGTACTCGCCGCGCTGCACTACGGCTTCGATCGCCGTCTTGCAGTCGGCGCGGCCGTCGTCCTAGGCGCTCTCGCCGTCGCCTTGGTCGCCGGCGGCTCCAGCCACGTGACCGACGCGCTCTCGGATGGCCCGGCCGGGTTGGTGGAGGACCTGTGGCGACGTGCCCGGCTCTCGTTCGAACGCGCAACCGGCGGGCCCGTGGCACTGCTCGTCTTCGGCGGAGTCGCCGCGCTCGCGGCGGCCGCCCTCCGGGAGCGCCGCCCGTTGCTCCTCGCTCTCCTGGCTGCGATCGGGGTGTCGCTGCTCGTCAACGATTCGCCGAACGACGTCGTCCTCGGCGGCCTTGCGGGCTACCTGGTGCTCAGCAGCGCGCCGGGGCTCGCCCGACCAGCGACCGGACGAGCGGGCCGAGCGCCTCGAGAACGGCGAGCGCGAACGGCCCCCGCTTCGGGGTCCTGATGATCGTCATTCCGCCCGGCGCCCGCTCGACGCACACGACGCCCGCCCGGACGCGCCAGTAGCGCGTGTATCGCACTTTCAGGCGGTAGGTGCCCGCCGCCGGCAGACGCCCCTCGATCCGCGCGTGATCGAGCCGGGTCAGGATCGGAGCACGCGGTCCGGTCAGGATCGGCTCGGGGCGCGGCAGCTCGTAGACGGTTACGGGCCCCTCGGAGAAGGCCACTCTGAGCCCCGAGCGTCCCGAGCGCAGCAGCGCTGCCTCCCGCTCCTCCCCCTTCTGACCCAGCCGCGTGTTCGGCAACAAGACGAAGCGCACGCCCATCCCCCGCAGCCACCTCCGGTAGGCGGCGGCGCCGAGGGGCTCTTCGTAGAAGAGCTCGTTCCTGGCGATGTCGATCTGGCGGTACCAACCGCGCGCAAGCGGAATCCCCGCCCACGGCAACCAGTACGCCTCCCAGTGGTCGAAGGTCGGGACGACCTCGACGCGGTAGTTCGGGGACGAGCGCTCGGCGAGGAAGCCGACGGCAGGCGCCCAGAAGGAGCGCTCCGCGGCTCGCACGTCCGTCCTGTCCAGAGCCGCGCCGGCGTAGGGCGTGACGTTGTAGACGAGGGCGGCGGAGAGGGCGAGTGCGGCGAGCCAGCGGGGCGCCGGCCGCGCGACGAGCGCGGTCAGGAGCATGAGCGGGAAGACGAGCGAACGCAGCCGCGTGAGGTTCTCGCCGACGGGCGACGGGATGGAGAACACGACCACGCTCGCTCCGCCCCAGACGACGAAGAACGCCGCAAGCGGGGCGCCATGTCGGCCCCGCCGTCCCAGTTCGGCGCCGAGGAGGCTGACGAGCAGGACGGCCCCGAGCTCGAGCGGGCGAAACGGATAAGGGCCACTGCTCGGGAAGAGGAGGAGTGCGGCGAGCTGGATTCCCGCGATCACCACCAGCGCGCCGAAGAATGCGACGGTGTGGCGCCCGACGCGGCGGCTCAGAGCAAGCGCCAGCAGCACGAGGCAGAGGAAGACGAATGCGAGCGGGCTGAAGCCCAGCGTGAGCGCCGCGGCGCCGGCGGCGAGCCGGCGGTGCTGTCCCTGCAAGGCACGAAGCGCGCCCAATCCCGCGGCGAGGCCGAGTGCGTAGCTGTAGGTCCCGACGAAGATCGGCCCGGCGGCGAGCACGGCGAACACGCGCGCCGGCCAGATCCCGGCAGCGCCCCACTCACGCTCGACGATCGAGGCGAACAGGGCGGCAGAGATGACGACGCCCACGAAGACGAGCGGGAGATTTCCGACGACGGCGGCCGGGAGGTAGTAGAGGAGGCTGTACGACGCGAGCGGGTAGTGCCCGCCGTACCAGAGGTTGTCCCACACGAACACGCCCTCGCGGACGAGCAGCGTGCGATAGAGGTGCGCCGGCGCGTCCCCGGTCGGGGGCGCGAGGGCGACGAGGAGCGCAGCACCGACAAAGGCGAGACAGCCGGCGAGGATCACCTCGCGGCGGGGGGCGATCAGTCGAGAAACGGCGGCCGTCATCTTGCGGCCCTAGTGTGACGGGAGGATAAGATCGTCGCCGTGCGTCGCGCAGCCCTGATCGCCCTCCTCGCCGCTGCGCTCGCCGGCTGCGGCGGTGCGGAGACCACTGCGCCGGCGCCGGAGACCGTCGAGGGCCCGGCCGAGACCCAGGCGGAGACCGGGTCGGAGACCACGGGCGGCGGCTCCGAAAGCGGCGATCCAACGGCCGGGAAGGCGATCTACGCCCAGAACGGCTGCGGCAGCTGCCACACCTTCGACCCCGCCGCGTCGAAGGCGTCCGTCGGGCCGAATTTGAACGAGCTCCCGGACCTCGCCGAGAAGGCCGATCGCGGGAGCGTGGAGGAGTTCACGAGCGAATCGATCTCGGAGCCGGCGGCGTACATCGAAGAGGGCTTCCCGGAGATCATGCCGACCTACGACGAGCTCGACGAAAGAGAGCTCGCCGATCTCGTCGCGTTCCTGACCGAGTCGTAGCCCGTGATCGACCTTCGGGCGGCGCGCAGCGATCCCGATCGCTTTCGGCCCGGGATCTCACGCAAGGGCGGCGGTGACGCGTTCGAGGAGCTGCTCGAGGCCGACGCCCGATGGCGTGAGCTCGTCCCCCGAGTGGACGAGCTCCGGGGGCGACAGAAGCTCAAGGGAAAGCCGGCTCCCGAGCAGGTCGAGGAGCTGAAGCAGGTCAAGGCAGAGCTTCGAGCCCTCGAGGAGGCACTGGCCTCCGCCGAGGCGCGCCGCGACGAGCTCGTCCGAAAGGTGCCGAACCCCGCGCACGAGTCCGTACCGGACGGCGATGCGGAGGAGGATGCGCAGGAGGTGCGTCGAGTAGGCGACCCACCGGGCATCGCAGAGCCCAAGGAGCACCTGGAGCTCGGACGCTTCGACATGGAGCGAGGGGCGCGGCTCTCGGGCTCCAGGTTCGGGTACATCGTCGGAGACACCGCGCGGCTTGCGCTGGGCGTCTACCGGTGGGCTCTCGACCGGCTGGTCGCGGAGGGTTTCATGCCCGTGATCCCACCCGTCCTCGTTCGCGAGGAGGCGATGTACGGCACCGGGTTCTTTCCCGCCGAGCGTTTCGAGATCTACGAGGTCGCCGACGAAGGGCTCTACCTGACGGGCACGTCCGAGGTCGCTCTCGCCGGGCTGCACATGGGCGAGCTCCTGGAGCAGGACGAGCTTCCTCTTCGCTACACGGCGTTCTCCGCGAACTTCCGGCGGGAGGCCGGCGCAGCCGGACGCGACACCCGCGGGATGTTCCGCGTCCACCAGTTCAACAAGGTCGAGATGTTCACGTACGTCCGGCCGGAGGAGTCCTGGGACGAGCACGAACGACTGCTCGCGATCGAGGAGGCCCTCGTGCAGGAGCTCGGCATCCCCTACCGCGTCCTGAACATCGCCGCGGGCGACCTCAGCGCGGCCGCAGCGAAGCGCTACGACATCGAGGCGTGGTTCCCCTCGCAGGAGCGCTACCGGGAGATCACGTCCGCCTCGAACACGACCGACTACCAGGCCCGTCGGCTCGGGATTCGCTTTCGCGGCGGCGGCGGCACCGAGCACGTCCACACGCTGAACGGCACCGCGGTGACCGATCGCTGGGTTCTCGCCGTCCTGGAGAACTTCCAGGGCGAGGTGCCCGACGTGCTGCGAGAGTTCGGCGCCCCCGAGCGCGTCGAGCCATAGCCTCCCCTTCTCACCGATCGCAAGCGGCTCGCGGTTAGGCTGCGCTCCGGCGGGGTGCCGGAGCGGTCGAACGGGGCGGTCTTGAAAACCGCTGGCCGTCGCAAGGCGGCCCGTGGGTTCAAATCCCACCCCCGCCGTCCTTCTCTGCGGAATCGCGAACGTTGAGTCGTTTGCCATAGAAAATGCAGCTCTGCTGGTCTCCGTTCAAGGCCGCTCAAGACTGCTGCGCATGATCGGACGGGGGTGGGTCGTTCTCGCTGTTCTGGCGGTTGAGTTCGGCCTATCGGCCTACATCTATGTGAACAACGGGTGGTCTGACGCGGGCTGGGGCGACTTCGGAATCGCCCTCAACCTACTAGTGGCAGCAGCAACCGTCCTGACGCAATCGTGCAGGCGACGTCGTCTCGAGCGAAAACGATTCTGCCGTTCGCGCCCGGCAGGGGCGCCCCATTGGGGAGATGCCTCAAGCAGGCCGGGCGACGTGCGGGAGCGGATGCGACGGGGTACGTTGTCGGCGTGGTAACCCGCGCTGGAGGCGACTGTGCTCCGGACGTCTCCGGCTTGCTGGTGTCCGCCGTCTGGCGGCGTCGAGCCTCCAGCGTCGTGGGTGCTGGGTCGTGGTGACGACGGACGAGATCGGTGGAGTCAGCATCTTTGCGGCCCTTGGCCCAGCCGAGCGCGAACGGCTCTCTCGGGCGGCGGCGGACATTAGCCTCGTGCCGGGCGAGTACGCCGTGCACGAGGGCGGCGAGCGAGCGCTCTTCGCAGTGCTCGAGGGTCGGATCGAGGCGATCAAGCTGGTCGACGGGATCGAGCGCGTCGTCGGCGAGCGCCGCCCGGGGGACATCTTCGGGGAGGTGCCCATCGCGCTCGGGACGGTGTTCCCGGTCGGGTTTCGCGCGGCGGAGACCTCGCGCGTCATGCGGCTCGAGGCTCACGACTACCACGCTGTCGCGGCCGTGGAGCCCGACGTCGGAAAGGAAATTGGCAGGTTGGCAGGCAACCGGATGGGCGGATCTGGCGGGCTGCAGGGGATCGCGGCCGAACCGCCTCCGCCACGTGCGATCGTGGTCGGTCATCGCTGGGATGCGTCATGCACGGAGTTGCGACGCTTCCTCGACCGCAACCAGATCACGTTCAGGTGGCTCACGCCGGACGCGCCGAACGCGGCGGAGCAGTGGGGCGAGTCCTTGCCGACCGAAGGAGATTGCCCGACGATTCGCGTCGTCAACGGCAAGACCGTGACGCGACCGCAGCTCCGCCGGGTGGCCGAGCTGCTGGACATCGCGACCGAGCCGGTCGCCGCGGAGTACGACGTAGTGATCGTCGGCGCCGGCCCCGCGGGCCTGGCCGCCGCCGTGCACGCGGCATCGGAGGGCCGGCGCACGATCGTGATTGAGCGGGAAGCGCCCGGCGGCCAGGCCGGCACCTCGTCTCGGATCGAGAACTACCTCGGCTTCCCGTCCGGTGTGTCCGGGGACGAGCTGGCGAGCCGTGCGCTGCAGCAGGCGCGGAGGCTCGGTGCCGAGATCATCGTCACCCGGTCGACCACACGGATCGACGCGGCGACGCGCGATGTGCACCTCGACGGCGGCGACGTCCTGCGGGCGCCGACGATCATCCTCGCCTGTGGTGTCACGTGGCGGCGCCTGTCGCTCGCAGGATTCGACCGGCTCGCGGGTAGGGGCATCTCGTACGGTGCGGCTCGCAATGAGGCGCCGAACACTCACGGCTTGGACGTCCACATCGTGGGCGCGGGCAACTCGGCAGGGCAGGCGGCCATGTTCTTCGCCAATCACGCGAGGAGCGTGACCATCCTCTATAGGGGCGAATTTCTCGAGAAGAGCATGTCGCGCTACCTCTTCGACCAGCTCGCGACCCGATCGAACATCCGCGCGATCACCCGAACCGAGGTAGTCGCTGCCCGCGGTGACGTCTCGCTCGAGGCGATCGACGTCCGTCACGGCGAGACCGCCGAGACGACCCGGCTCGAGTCGGGCGGGCTCTTCCTCTTCATCGGAGCGGACGCCGAGACGGGGTGGCTGCCGCCGGAGATCGCACTCGATCGCCACGGCTATGTGCTCACAGGCTCCGACGTGCGCGCCGCAGGACACTGGGAGCACGATCGCGACCCTTACCTCCTCGAGACGAGCGTTCCAGGCATCTTCGCCTGCGGCGACATCCGCTCCAGCCCGGTCAAGCGCGTCGCCACCGCCGTCGGCGAGGGCAGCATGGCGATCGCGTTCGCGCGCCAATACCTAAAAGACTCTGAAACCGACCACGACCGGTAGCGTCGCCGCTCAGGCTCGTGCGTCGGCCCGTCGCGTCGCCGAGACCAACTAAGCCGGCGCGCTGGAGATCGCGAAGCTCGAGCTGGGCAGTCACCTACGGCCCACTTTTGGGATTCGCGGGCAAGAGCCTGGCATCGCGCTGCGGCTTCGCGTTACCGCCGAGAGATCGCGCCGGGGCTCCCTGCGCCGACCGGCCTACGTCGAGGCGAGGCGAGCTGCGACGACAGCGTCGCCCGCAGCCTGACCGGCCGAGTGACCCGTTGCCGCCGCGAGGAAGTCCTCGCGCTCCAGCGCATACAGCTCCACGGGGCTGAGCGCAGTCACAGTCGCCGTCCGCGGAACGCCTCTGAGCAGCGCGATCTCGCCGAAGTAGTCACCTGGGCCGCGGACGATCTCACGACGGCCGCCCTTGATCACCTCGAGCTCGCCGCTGACGACGATGTAGAAGCGGTCGCCCGCATTGCCTTCCTTGATTACAGGCTCGCCGGCGGCGAAGGAGAGTGGGATCAGCCTCGCCGCCAGCTGTTCCTTCGCCGCTATCGGAAGGGGCGAGAACATCGGGACCGTGTCGAGGAACGTAAGCTCAACCTCGGGCAGGACGGCGCCAGCATCGACCGCGCGGAGACGGAACCAGGCTGCGAGTGTCAGGAGCGGGAGAACCGCGCCTACGATGACCAGTGCAGGCCTGGCTCCGAGACCTTCCACGAGCGCCGAGGCCACGAGCGACCCGACCGCGACGCCCGCCCCCGCGAGCCCCCAGAACGCGCCGAGGACCCGCGCAAGAACCCGATCGGGGACGAGCCGCTGCAGGAGTGTGAAGCCCGCCACGTCCTCGATGCTGTTCGCGACACCGATGACACCCAAGAGCAGGAGTGCGACCGCCTCGTTCGGCCACGCGGCGATGAGTGCGATCGGAAGTCCCCAGAGCAGGAGCGCGACTCCGAAGGGCGCGGCGAGGCGGCGGCCGTTCATCGTGAACGCCGCCACGGCGCCGAGCAGCCCGCCAACGCCGAGTGCAGCGGTGAGGTAGCCCACATACGCAGTGTCGGCTTCGAGGACTTGGAAAACGGCCACGACGACGAGGACGTTCAGGCAGCCCCGGACGAACGTCTGCGCGAGCATCAGCCCTGCGATCAGGCGTGCGTGCATCTCCCGCGCGAGAATCGAGAAGCCGCGAAAGAGATCGCGGCCGAGGTGGAGCTGCTCCGCGGCGGCGTAGATGCGACCTTCGACACGGGTTCGCGCGAGCAGCAGCGCGGCTCCGAGGAGACATCCGGCTGCGGCCGTGAAGGCCGCTCCGACGTCGCCGATCGCAATGAGCAGGCCGGCCAGGAGCGGGCCCGCAAGCGTCCCGAGCCCCTCGATCATCGAGGTGGCGCCGTTGCAGGAGACGAGTTCCTCGGGCGTTCTCGCGAGGGACGGTAGGAGTGCCTGGTGGGCCGGACGATAGAGCGTCAGCGCGACGGCGGCGACGGCGGCGAGAGCGAAAACGACCGGGTCGGCGCCGGCAGCGAATGCGACCGCGGAGCCACCTAGTGCAACGGTGCCCACGAGCGCTACGGCTACGAGAAACCGTTCACGCCGGAATCGGTCGCAGAGGAACGCCGCGAAGGGCGCAATCGCTGCGGCGGGAAGCATCCGGACGAACCCGACGACACCCACGGCCACAGCCCCGCCTGTCTCGTACGCGAACACACCGAGCGCGACGAAGTGCAGCCACTCGCCCGTAATCGACGCGCCCCAGGCAAGCTCGACTCGGCGCAGATCCGGGTTCCGGAAGACCGCGGCGACAGTCGTGACGATCTCGAGCACGCGCCTCATACCGCGATCTAACGCCAGCAGCTGTGAGCGCGCAACTTTCCCGAACTACGAAGGGAAGACCAAAAAACCCCCGCCTAGTGCTCTAGCGGTTCGGCGCGCCCACTCCGCAGAGGCCCGGCGTCGCACACGCCGAGTGGCACGTGACCATGACTTTTCGGTTGCCGCCCGCGGTCCCGGAGAGCGTGAACGTGCTGGGCGAGATCCAGGAAATAGCGGAGAGACTCCGCCGAATCGAGGTGAACGTCAGGCGACTGCAGAGCCTTCCGGGCGAACCGCCTACGTAGGACCGGACGACCCGTCGCCTGAGAGCCGACCGCATGTAGCAACACCCCTGCTCCTCGTACTGCGGTTCGCCTTGCCACGGGAGGCCGATTGACTAGTCCCGCTGAGTCTTCCCGCGCTAGAGCGCCAACAGGTAGAGCACGAAGGCGAGGGCCGCCAGGAAGGCGATGAAGGCGGCGATCCGGATCATGAGCTTGTCCCGAGGCCTGACGATCCGGACGACCACGACCTCTTCGGCTCCGAGCGAAATGCGGTCGAGGTTCCGGGAGCGCGGCGGGATCGTCAGATCGACCGCCCGCTCGACATGCACCTCTCCGACACCCTTGCAGTCCTGGCAGTCCTCCAGCGCGACGAATCGGGCCGCCTCCAGATGCGAGACGACCTTGCGGTGACCGCTGCCCTCACAGGCGGCGCAAGTGCTGGCAAAGCCGAGGTCCAAGCGTCGCGTCGCCCCCAGATGCGCTTCGTAGGCATCCAACTCGACCTCCGCCACAACCTTCGACGGCTCCTTCGCAGTTCGCCTGCCCGCGGCTGCGGCGAGGACGCTCTCGATGTCCTCGAGGAAGGCGCGGGGGTCTCTGGCGTAGGTTCGAGCCATGCCCCGCCGCGGCGAGAATCCCCGTCCGCGCCCGCGGAAGCCGAGCCGGTCGTAGAGGCGCCGAGAACCTTCGTCGGCCAGCACGGCGTAGGCCTCGGAGACCTCCTGGAAGCGGCTTTCCGACTCTGGATCCGACGAGACGTCGGGATGATGCTCCCGCGCGAGCGCGCGGAATGCCTGCTTGATGGCCTCCTCGCTCGCGTCGGGATCGACGCCGAGCGTGTGGTAATAGTCGGGAGCCATGCGCAAATTGTTCCGCAAGACGGGAGCGAGCGAAACCAGGAGGTCGCCTCACGCGTTACGCCTGGAGATGCGGCGGCGCTCTATTCCTGGACCGGAGGGGGAGCTTTCGTCCGGCGTCCTCCCGCCTACCGGGCCGAAGAAACCGTCCTCGGGTGCGTTCCTCGGAAACGAGGACGGTGGCGCGGCAATCGGCGCGGCAGGGACCCCTGAGGGCGGCGTAGCCGGCGTCCAGGCCGCGATGTACGAGCGCCGCGCCTGCAGGTGAAGTTCTCACAGGCTGCGGCATCGAGGCGAGACCCCTATTCGGCGCTCTCGGGACGCTGGAGACCGCCGCTGAGGCGGTCTCCCCAGCAGTGCTCTTTGCCCTGGCGAGTCTGGCCGTGCTCCTGCTTGGGTCACCGGGGCACGATCGCGCTGGCGGGCGTCGGCGTCCTCCTGGCCGCCCTCGCCAGCTTCGCCCTGCTCTAAGCAGCAAACCGCAACAGGCAGCGCGAACCGCAGGGCCGATCGCTGCGAATTCACGTCTGCGGAAAACAACAAATGCGTGTAGGTTCCGCGCGCGAACCCCCTGACAGGAGGACCCATGAACGATCCAGCCGCGAGAGACGCCGTCCGTGGCGCGCGAACGTTGGCACAGACGCTGGCGCTGCTTTTCGGCATCGCCTTCCTCGGTGCCGGCGTCCTCGGCTTCATCCCAGGCATCACGACCAACCTCGGCGACATCAAGTTCGCCGGAAACGACTCGCCCGCCGAGCTCCTCGGGCTGATCCAGGTGAGCATCCTGCACAACATCGTGCATTTGCTCTTCGGCATCGCGGGCATCGCGATGGCACGAACCTGGGAGAGCGCCCGGACCTACCTGCTCGGCTCGGGGATCATCTATGTGGTCCTGGTGCTCTACGGGATCCTGACCTCGAACAACAGCGACGCGAACTTCGTCCCGATCAACCGCGCCGGCGACCTGCTGCACGTCGGTCTCGCGGCGGGACTCCTCGCCTCGTGGTTCGTCAGCAAGGGCGGCGAGGAAGCCGCGAAGGAGAGCCGCGACCGCTCAATGGGCTCGAGCGGCTCAACGGGTTCGAGCGGCTCAACCGGCTCGAGCGGCCCACCGAGCACGACGGCCTAGCTCGCAGCGCGGGCAGGTGCCTCCGA
>JACDAN010000250.1 GCA_013695385.1 Actinomycetota bacterium
ACACCGAGGAGCGCGACCACCGCGAGCGCAGGCAGGTGGGCCCCGGCCGTCGCCGACAGCATCTCTGCTCGCGGCGCGACGACCGGCTGGAACGGGGCTGTGCCCATCGAGCCGTGGTACACGAGCGGTCGCAGGAGCGTCGGCAGCAAGCGCGCTCCGCCGTAGATGAAGCCACTCCAGCGAGCCTGTCCGAAGCCGTTGAAGCGATGTCGGTGGCAGCCGGCAAGCTGCCGCTCGGCCCGGCCGTAGCCGCGTTGCTGCCGCAGGTATGCACGAACGCTGTCCCGGCGGTGGTGCCGGACCTGGGCCGCAGCCGAGAAAGCGATCTCCGCACCGTGTTCCAGCACCTTCCAGCACACGTCGACGTCGTCTCCCGCCGTTCTGTATGTCGGGTCGAAACCGCCGATCGCCTCCAGCGCTTCCTTGCGGAACGCCATGTTGCAGCCGGGGACATGCTCCGCGCGGTCGTCCCCGACGAGGACGTGAACCGGCCCTCCTGGAGAGGCTGCGACGGCGCGCTCGGTGAATCCTGCGTCGGCCATCGGGAGGTTCGGGCCGCCGGTTGCGGTCACCCCGTCATCCTCCAGGGACAGCGCCAGGTAGTAGGGCCACTCCGGGTGGCACGCGGCGTCCGCGTCGAGGAACGCGACGAACTCACCGGACGCTGCGTCGATGCCGGCGTTTCGCGCGGCCGAGAGGCCCCGGTGTGGCAGCTTTAGCAGCCGCACCCCGGGTCGCTGCGCGACCGTAGCTGTGTCGTCGCTCGAGCCGTCGTCACAGACGATCACCTCGAGCGCTGGGTATTCGCAGCGAACGAGCGAGTCCAGGCAACGGGTCAGCGTGCGTGCCGCATTGTGGGCACAGACGACGACGGAGACCGCCGGCCACTCCGAACGGAGTGCGTGCAACGACGACCGCGCCCATCGGGCAACGGCGTCGAGCGCCGGACGGGGCCGACGATCGACGTCGGTCAGGCCAAAGCCCCATCCCTCGACGGCCTGCCCGCCCACCGCCCAGTCGTCCGTCCACGAGAAGACCGTCGCCCCGGCACAGCCGGCCTCGTCCACCAGGCGAAGCTGCCAGGCGAGCGAGTCGGCCTGCTCGTCGTCTCCGTGGACCTGTGCGGCCAGGCCTACCTCCGTGAGGAGCAGCGGGACGTCCCCGGCAACGACCTGGAGGTGGCGCAGATAGGCCCGGAGCTGCTCGGGGCGCTCCAGGAAGACATTGAAAGAGATGAGATCCTGGCCCTCGATTCGGAGGTACTCGGTGGTGGGGAAGTTCGCGTAGGTCACGAGGAGTTCCGGGTCTGCCTCGTGCGCCTCTTCGACCAGCTCGGAGAGCAGTTCCTCGACGGCCCGGATCCCGTGGACGCGGATGACGTCGCTCGGGACCTCGTTCCCGATCGACAGGGCGAGTATCTCGGACCTGCCGGCGCAACGGTCGAGCGTCGTACCGAGCGCCCGCCGCGCAGAATCACGGATGCGACGTCGGGCGGCACGTCCCGGATGCGTCTCGCAGCGCCAGTCGTCGTAGGCGATGCCAGCGAGGAGGCGAAGGCCGAATTCGCTCGACGCGGCGAGCACATCGGGGGGCGGCGACGTATACGTCCGGACGGTATTCAGCCCCGTGGCCGCCATCTGCTCGAAGTCGCGGTGGACCACCGACGGGAGGGGGAAGAGCTCACCGTCGGAGCGAGGCGCGAAGGTGCCGTACGTGGCGCCGCGCACACGGAAAGGGCGGCCGTTCAGCGCCAGGTGCTTCCCGTCCGTGGTGACCCGGCCGACGCCGGTTGTCGCCGCCCTGTGACTTCGCCTCACCTTTCCTCCCCCGAGTTGCCGCGCGCAAAACGCCCTCTCCAGGCGGCGTCGGAGGGCAAACTCAGTGTAATTGCTACTGAGGCGTTTTCAAGTGGTGAAGCCGGCTACGGCTCGGCAGTCTTCGCGACGTCCTGCTTCTTCCCCGGCTCCTTCTTCTCGGTCGACTCGGACGGCTTCTCGCCGTCGCCGCGCGAGGTCTTGCGCCCCCCGCGCCCGTAGTCGGTCGAATAGAAGCCCGAGCCCTTGAAGTGGACTGCGACCGGGTGCAGGACGCGCACGAGCGGACCCTTTCCGCAGACCTGGCAACCCTCGGGAGCAGGCTCCATGATGCTGTGGAAAAGCTCGTAAACATGCCCTTGCGGGCATTTGTATTCGTAAATCGGCACCCCGGCAGAGGATAGCGAGGCGCCAGGAGGCCGCTCGCCGAGGCGCCGCCGTTACTTGCTTCGCTCCTCGAGTGTCTCCTGGTAGCAGGGCGCGCCTTCGAAGGCGGCAAGGCCCACGGGCCCCCCTTTTCTCCGGCGGCGACGCCTTCGGACGGTCGCCATCGCCGCGGAGGCGCCGAGGAGACCGCCGAGGGCGAACGACTTCAGCCGCCGCACCCTGTCCTCCGCGTCCATGCAAGCATCGTAGAGATGCCCGTCATCTGCACCCTCGGAGATCTCCTGCTCGACGTGGTGGTCAAGCTCTCGCGACCCCTTGCGGAAGGGGACGACACGCACGGCGAAACGCGGGCGGGCGCGGGGGGTCAGGCGGCTAACGTCGCAGGCTGGACGGCGGCGCTCGGCGCGGAATCGCGCTTCATCGGCCGGCGCGGAGACGACACGGCCGGGGAGCTCGTAGCGGCCGACCTCGAAGGACGGGGCGTGCAGGTGCTCGGCCCCCCACCAGCCGGAAGAAACGGCGTCGTCGTCTCGCTCGTCGACCGCGACGGCAGCCGGACGATGGTCTCCGACCGCGGAGTTGCACCCCAGTTGGCGCCCGACGAGGTGGAGCCGGCCTGGTTCGACGGCTGCGACTGGCTGCACCTCTCGGGGTATTCGCTCATGCAGGAACCGATCGGGTCGGCGGCCGAAGAGGCCGTGCGGCTCGCTCGAACCGGAGGGTCGCGGATAGGCCTCGATCTGTCCTCCGTCAACCTGATCCGCGATTTCGGGCGGGAGCTGCTCTCGGAGCGGCTCGACCGAATCCGCCCCGACGCGGTCTTCGGGAACGAGGCGGAGCACGGCGAGCTGTCCGTGCCCACGGAGAGGCGCATCGTCAAGCGCGGCCCGCGTGGGGCGACGATCGACGGGCAGGATCTGCCGTCGGTCGCCGGTGAGGTGCTCGACACCACGGGCGCCGGGGACGCTCTCGCCGCGGGCTACCTCGTGGGCGGCGCCGAGCTGGCGATGGAAGCTGCCGCCCGTTGCATCGCCAAGCTCGGGACGATGCCGTGATTCGAGTCTCGGACGAGGTTCGCGAGGCGAGCGCGGTCGTCGCTCTCGAGACGACGCTCGTCGCGCACGGCTTTCCACCCGGCGTAGGAGTCCAGGTCGCCCTCGAGAGCGAGCGCCGGGTGCGCGACGCAGGCGCGGTGCCGGCGACGATCGGGATCCTCGACGGCGAGATCCGAGTCGGGCTGAGCGAGCGCGAGCTCGAGCGTTTCGGCCCCTCAGCAAAGAAGGCAGGGCCCCGCGAGCTCGCGTCGTGCCTCGTCTCGGGCGAAGTCGGCGCCACGACGGTTGGCGGCACGCTGGCCGTGTGCCGCGCCGCGGGCATCAGCTTTATGGGTACCGGCGGGATCGGCGGCGTCCATCGCGGGCCGGCCTGGGACGTCTCGGCCGACCTCCTCGAGTTGCTTCGGACTCCTTGCCTCGTCGTCTCCTCGGGCGCGAAGTCGCTCCTCGACGTCCCTGCCACTTGTGAGTTCCTGGAGACGCTCGGTGTCCCGGTGCTCGGATGGCGCACCGACACGGTCCCACGGTTTTACGACGCAGCCGGCGGGCCCCCCGTGTCGGCGCGCGTCGACTCGGTGGACGAGGTGCTGCGGGTCTCGCGCGCCCACTGGGAGCTCGGGGGCTGCGGCGTCCTGCTCGCGCGACCGCCCGACACGAGCGTCGATGTTGACGAGCTGATCGAGGAGGCGCTCGCGGAGGCCGAAGGTTCGGGGGTGGCCGGTCAGGCAGTGACGCCGTACGTGCTCTCGCGACTCCACAAGCGAAGTGGCGGAGCGACGCTCGAGGCCAACCGTCAGCTCATCGCTGCGAACGCGCAGCTCGCCGCCGAGGTGGCGGCGGCCGCTGCTACTGCTGCCGGCGTGTCTTGAGCCAGTGGCGGATGAAGTAGACCGGGACGACGACCCCGGCTGCGAGGAACGCCGCCACGCCCCAGGCGGTCGCGTGCTTGCTCTGTCGCTTTTCGGCGTGTGCGAAGACGGCCATCGCAGCCACCGAGGCGAGGGCGAGGACGAACAGGAGCTCCCCGAAGGTCAGGCGCGCCAACTCGGACGCCCAGGGGCTACTTGACAGCGCCGAGGAACTCGTCGATCGAGAGCGCGGTCAGCGTTTGCAGCTTCGCACTCCCTCGGGCGCCGAGCGCGACCGAGACCTTCGCGATCGCGGCTGCGTCGGGCGCTTCCACGACGTTGATGAAGTCGTAGGGCCCGAGGGTCGCCCACTGGTGGAGAACCTTCGCGCCCAGCTCCTCGACGTCTCGGTTCACCTCGCGGAGGCGGTCGGGGTTCGCCTTCAGCGTCTGGACGCCCTGAGCAGTCAGGGTCGTCAACAGGATGTAGGTGGGCATCGCGGCTCCTTCCGAATGGTCGAGGGGTCGGCTGGACTCTAGAGCCGACGGCTGAGGCGCGCTTCCTGGTCGAAGTAGAGCAGCGAAGCGGCGAGGAGGAGGAGCGGTGAAAGCATGAAGACGGCGATGAAGGCCGCAATGCCGCCCGTCGTCTCCCCGAACTGGATCAGCAGGTACTGCAGCATCAGGGCGGTCACGGCCGCGACGATGGTCACGGCGGCCATCGAGCCCAGCGCATGGCCGTAGTCCACGCGCGCGAGTGTGATCGCACGGCCGAGCGCGGCACGGAGCGGCAGCCGCTCGACCACCACGACAGGCACGACGAGGCCTAGGAGCGCGAACCAGGCCAGCGCCGGGAGGAGCAGGAACCCGGCCAGGAACGGGACGGGGAGCAGAACGAGCCAGCCGGCGGCGAACGCCCGGAAGGCGGTCCCGGCGTCGACACGGCGCTCCGAGGCGACTGCCGCGGCACCCACGTAGGCGATGCTGATCAAAGCGACTCCCGCCGTTGCCGCGAGCGCGTACCGAGTGCGGAGCGGGACGTCGTCCAGCCCGACGAGGGCCGCCATCACCGCCGTCGGCAGGACTCCGAGAGCGAGCGCCACGGGTAGCCGCCGGCCGTAGAGGCGCATCGACTCGGCGACGAGCTGCCCTGCGGTGCGCGTCTCGGGCGGGGCAGGAGGCGGTAGCTCGGGCACCCGGCTACGGTAACCGCCCTTCTCGGTCCCCTGTGCCGCGCAGCCTCGACGGGCTGGCAGCGGCCGAGGGTCGACGCGCCGACGACAGCGAAGGCACAAGTGGAGGCGCCCCGGCCCGCACGAGCCGGAGCGCTTCCGAACGCGGATTCCTACGACGCCTTCGCCGTGGGGATATCCCAAGTAGCCGAGGGCACTGCCCCTACGCCGGCGCCCTTTTCGCCGGTCGGCCCACTGAACATGATCCTGGAGAAGTTCAGGCTCACCTGCTCTTTGCCGCTGGCGTGCCCGTTTCGCTGATGTAGACATTCGTGAGCTCGTACGACCCGCCGTCGCCCCCGTTCAAACGCAGGATGGCGCTGGGGATGGCCGTGCCCTTGGCGGAGTTCAGGAAGAGCCCGGCCGACGCCGAATCGATTCCCTTCGTGATCACGAGCGGCTGGAATGACGGCTGCGCCGAGATCCTCGACTCAGCGGTCTAGCTAAGCGGCTGCCGGCTCGGCTGCTCGCGCCTTCTCGAACGCGAGCCCGCCGTCCTCGACATCGACGCGCACCGTGTCGCCCTCGGCGAACTCGCTCTCGAGCAGCCGGAGCGCCAGCGGGTTCTCCACGAGGCGCTGGAGCGCACGCTTCAACGGCCTCGCGCCGTAGGCCGGATCCCAGCCCGCCTCGGCGATGAGCTCCTTCGCCTCGTCTGTGAGCTCGAGGCCGAGACCACGCTCGGCAAGCCGGCCGCGGAGCCGCCGGAGCTGCAGCTCGACGATCTCGCCAAGCTGCTCCCGGCTCAATGCGTGGAACTCGACGATCTCGTCGATCCGGTTGAGGAACTCCGGCCGGAAGAACTCGCGCATCGCCTCGGCCGAGCGCAGGTTCGAGGTCATGATGATCACGGTGTTGCGGAAGTCGACCGTGCGGCCCTGGCCGTCGGTCAGTCGGCCGTCGTCGAGGATCTGCAGGAGCACGTCGAAGACCTCCGTGTGCGCTTTCTCGATCTCGTCGAGGAGTAGGACTGAGTAGGGACGCCGCCGCACGGCCTCCGTCAGCTGGCCGCCCTCGTCATAGCCGACATAGCCGGGCGGAGCGCCGAGTAGGCGAGCGACCGAGTGTCGCTCCTGGTACTCGGACATGTCGAGCCGAACCATCGCCCGCTCGTCGTCGAACATGAACTCGGCGAGCGCCCGGGCGAGCTCGGTCTTCCCGACGCCGGTCGGGCCGAGGAAGACGAACGAGCCGATCGGGCGGTCGGGGTCCTGCAGCCCGGAGCGCGCGCGCCGCAGCGCGTTCGCCACGGCCGCGACGGCTTCGTCCTGTCCGACAACCCGTTCGTGCAGCCGCTCCTCCATGCGGATCAGCTTCTCGGTCTCGCCCTCGAGCAGCCGTGCGACGGGGATGCCGGTCCAGCGCGCGACGACGAGAGCGATGTCGTCCTCGTCGACCTCCTCCTTGACCATCGGGTCTTCGACGACCGCCTGGTCTCGCTCGGCGAGCTCGCTCTCGAGCCGAGGCAGCTCGCCGTAGCGGATCTCGGCGACGCGCTGGAGATCTCCGGCCCGCTCGGCCCGGTCGGCCTCCATCTTCAGCTCGTCGATCCGGGTCATGACGTCCTTCACGCGCTCGAGCGCCTCCTTCTCCGTCCCCCAGCGCGCGGCCAGCTCGTTGCGACGCTCCTGCGCCTCGGCGAGCTCGCGCTCGACCGGCTCGCGGACCTGGGCAGACTCCTTCCCCATCGCGGCGAGCTCGATCTCGAGCTGCCGGACCCGGCGCTCGGCCTCGTCGAGCTCGATCGGCGACGAGTCGATCTCCATGCGAAGGCGCGAGGCGGACTCGTCGACGAGGTCGATCGCCTTGTCGGGCAGCTGGCGGTCGGCGATGTAGCGGTCGGCGAGCACGGCCGCCGCCACCAGCGCGGCGTCGCGGATCCGGACACCGTGGTGGGCCTCGTAACGCTCCTTCAGCCCTCGAAGAATCGCGATCGTGTCGACGACGGAAGGCTCGCCGACGAAGATCGGCTGGAAGCGCCGCTCGAGCGCGGCGTCCTTCTCGATGTGCTTGCGGTACTCGTCGAGCGTCGTCGCCCCGATCGCGCGCAGCTCGCCGCGAGAGAGCTTCGGCTTGAGCATGTTGGCGGCGTCGACCGCGCCCTCGGCTGCGCCGGCACCGACGATCGTGTGCAGCTCGTCGATGAAGAGGACGATCCGGCCCTCAGAGCGCTGAATCTCTGTGAGCACGGCCTTCAGGCGCTCCTCGAACTCTCCGCGGTACTTTGAGCCTGCGAGCAGCGCTCCGATGTCGAGCGCCCAGACCCGCTTGCCCTTCAGCCCTTCCGGGACGTCACCGGCGACGATGCGCTGGGCGAGGCCCTCGGCGATCGCCGTCTTGCCGACTCCCGGGTCGCCGATCAGCACGGGGTTGTTCTTCGTTCGCCGGGAGAGGACCTGGATCACCCGGCGGATCTCCTCGTCCCGGCCGATGACCGGATCGAGCTTTCCCTCCTCCGCGAGCTCGGTCAGATCGCGCCCGAACTTATCGAGTGCCTGGTAGGTGCCCTCCGGATCCTGAGACGTGACCCGCTGGCCGCCGCGGACGTCCTGGAGTTTCGCCAGGAGCTCGGGGCGAGGGACGACGTCGAGCGCGAGCAGCAGGTGCTCGGTGGAGACGTAGTCGTCCTCCAACTCGCGAGCCTCGTCGGACGCGCGGTCGAGCACCTTCGAGAAAGCGGCGGAGACGCTCGGCTGCTGCGCCCCACCCTGCACGGAGGGCTTCCCGCGAAGCACCGTCTCAGCCTGAGCCCTGAGGGCGGCCGTGTCCGGCACGAGCTGTTGCGGCAGCTCCTGGTCGAGGAGCCCGAGCAGCAGGTGCTGCGGGTAGACCTCCGGGTTGCCCATCCGGCGCGCGAGCTCCTGCGCGGCGCCGACGGCCTCCTGCGACTTGAGGGTGAGCTTGTTGAAGTCCATCAGCGTCGGCTCCTCACAGGCAGCGTCGGCGCCCGGTAGACGACGAGCTCGCGCTTGTACTGCCGCTCGACGTTCCGGAGCTGCTCGCGCGCGTCTCGCTCCATCCGCTCCAGCCGGCGCTGCAGGCGGCGGAGCTGATCCTCGAGCTGCAGAACCATCTCGACACCGGCGAGGTTGAGCCCGAGCTCCGTCGTCAGTCGCTGGATCAGGCGCAGCCGCTCGAGATTGCTCTCCGAGTAGAGGCGCGTGTTGCCGGACGTGCGCTGCGGCCGGACGAGTCCCTTCTGCTCGTAGATGCGGAGCGTCTGGGGGTGCATGCCGACGAGATCGGCGGCGACCGAGATCATGTACCGAGGCCGGTCGTCCACTAGCTGACCTTCTTCAGCTCCTCGAGCAGCTCGCGCTGCTTCTTGTTTAGCTTCTTCGGCACCTCGAGCCGCAGGCGGACGATGACGTCCCCCTTGCCACCCTTCAGCTTCGGAGCGCCCCGACCCGTGATCCGCAGGAGCTTTCCGTGCTCCGAGCCCGCGGGCACCTTCAGGGAGACGGCGCCCTCCGGGGTCGGCACTTCGATCTCGGTGCCGAGTGCGGCATCGGCAAGCGACACCGGTACCTCGACCTCGAGGTCGCTGCCGCGCCGCTTGTAGACCGCCGAGTCCGCAACACGAGTCACGACGAAGAGGTCGCCGGTAGGCCCTCCGCTCCGCCCGGCCTCGCCCTTGCCCTTGAGACGGATCCGCGTCCCGTCGAGGACGCCCGCCGGGATCTTCACCGAATAGCGCTTCGTGCCGCGCTCCCCGCCGGTGCCACGACAGGCCCCACATGGATCCTCGATCACTGTCCCGTTCCCGCGACAGCGAGCGCACGGCTGCGACAGGGCAAAGAGCCCCTGGCTCTCCGAGGTCACGCCTCGGCCGCGACACTGCGGGCAGACCTTCGGCGAGGTGCCGGGCTTCGCGCCGGAGCCACCGCACTCGCGGCAGGCCGTCTCGACGTCGACGGGGATCTTGGTCTCGATCCCGCGCAGTGAGTCCTCGAACGAGAGGTTCACGTGAACCTCGAGGTCGGCTCCGCGCTCCGCGCGCGAGCGCTGCTGTTGCGCTCCACGTCCTCGCCCGAAGATGCCCCCGAACAGGTCGCCGAGGTCACCGGCGTTGAAGTCGCCCTCGAAGTTGAAGCCGCCGCCGCGCGGGTCGAAGCCCGGCTTCCCGTCCGCCGAGCCGAACCGGTCGTACGCCTTGCGCTTCTCCGGGTCCGAGAGGACGTCGTAGGCCGTCTGGATCTCCTTGAACCGCTCCTCGGCCGCACCGTCGCCAGGGTTCTTGTCCGGATGGTGCTGGCGCGCCAGCTTGCGGTAGGCCTTCTTGATCTCGTCGGCCGAAGCGCCCTTCGAGACGCCGAGGGCGGCGTAGAAGTCCTTGGCCGCCGTCGCCACGCTACGGGTCCTGGGGTGGCGCCTGCGGCGCTTCCTCGGATGGCGCAGGCCCGGCGATCACGACTCTCGCGGGCCGAAGCACGCGGTCGCCGAGCCGGTAGCCCTTTTGGAGAACCTCGATCACCATGCCCTCCTCGGCCTCCGAGCGTTGAGAGAGCAGCGCTTCGTGGACGTGCGGATCGAACTTGCCCTCGGTCGAGACCTGCTCGAGCCCTTCCTTGCGGAGCGCGTCTGCGAACGAGCGGGCGACGAGCGCCACACCCTCCTCGAGTTCCGCCCCCTCGTGGGCCTCTGCGGCTTCGAGCGCGCGCTCGAGGTCATCCATGACCGGTAAGAGCTCGTTCACGAGCCGCTCGTGGGCTCG
>JACDAN010000260.1 GCA_013695385.1 Actinomycetota bacterium
AGCGGCGCGAAGGCGCCGTCGCCGTTAACCGCGACGGGATCGCGCGCGGTGAGCTCCTCGACCCGGTCGGCGTCGGTGAAGATCGCCATCGTCTTGATCAGGATCTCTGCCGCCTCGCGCAGCGCCGAGCCGGGCTCGATCGAGCCATCGGTCTCGACCTCGAGCGTGAGCTTGTCGAAGTCGGTGCGCTGACCGACCCGGGCCAGGTCGACGTCGTAGGCGGCGCGGCGGATCGGCGAGAAGATCGAGTCGATCGGGATCACGCCGATCGGCTGATCGTCGGTCTTGTTCTCCTCGGCGGGCGAGTAGCCGCGCCCGCGCCCGAGCGTCAGGTACATCTCGAGCTTGGTGCGCTTCTCGAGCGTCGCGATCGGCGCCTCGGGATTGAGGATCTCGACTCCGGCGGGCAGGTCGATGTCCTTGGCCTTGACCTCTCCGGGCCCGGTCGCCACCAGCGGCGCCTCGACCTCGTCGGCATCGGTGTGCATGCGGACAACGACGTCCTTGAGGTTGAGGACGATGTCGGTGACGTCCTCCTTGACCCCTGCGACTGTCGAGAACTCGTGGGCAACGCCTTCGACGCGCACGCTCTTGATCGCGGCGCCGCCGAGCGACGAGAGCAGCACGCGGCGCAGTGAGTTGCCGAACGTGTGGCCAAAGCCGCGGTCGAGCGGCTCGATCACGAAGACGCCGCGGTCGTCGGTGACCTCCTCGTGGACGATCCGCGGGATCTGAAACTCCATCAAGCTTGTGCGTGTGGCCATTGAAACCTCTCTCTGGGGCAATGGACGCAACGCTGTGCGTCCTATGGTTGGCTAGCGATTACTTCGAGTAGAGCTCGACGATGAGCTGCTCCTGCACGGGGGTGTCGATCTCCCCGCGCTCGGGCCACTTCAGCACCTTGCCTGTCAGGCTCTCGTGGTCGGCCTGAAGCCAGGCGGCGACGGAAGCCGTCAGGTCAGTGGCATCGCGGATGACCTGCTCGGCGGCGCTGTTGGGCGCCATCGTCACGATGTCGTCGGGCTTGACCTGGTAGCTCGGAATGTTCACTCGGCGGCCCTTGACGTGAAAGTGGCCGTGCCGGACCAGCTGGCGCGCCTGAGCGCGCGAAGCCGCGAAGCCGAGGCGGTAGACGACGTTGTCCAATCGGGTCTCGAGCATGCGCAGGAGCGTCTCGCCGGTAATGCCCGAGCCGCGTGCGGCCTTCGAGTAGTAGTTGCGGAACTGCTTCTCGAGCAGCCCGTAGTACCGGCGCGCCTTCTGCTTCTCGCGCAGCTGGAGGAGATACTCGGACTGCTTGATCCGGCCGCGGCCGTGTTCGCCCGGCGGATAGCTCCTGCGTTCGACCGAGCACTTCTCGGTCAGGCAGCGCTCGCCCTTGAGAAAGAGCTTCATGCCCTCGCGGCGGCAGGAGCGGCACTTCGGACCGATCGAGCGAGCCACTAGCGGTCACCTCGCGTGGGGCTCGTGCTCGCCAGCCGCGAAAAGTCGCTCTGGCAAGGACACAGGGAGCGTTCGTAGCCGCAGGCTACGGGCGTGACTGAGGACGCGGCCAAAGCGCGCTTTGCAGCGCCCTGGAGAGTGCCAGACACACGGGAGGGGGCCGCCATCAGACCCTCCGCCGTTTCTTCGGCCGGACGCCGTTGTGCGCCTGAGGCGTCACGTCCTTGACGCCGAGAATTTCGAGGCCGGCGGCCTGGAGCGACCTGATCGCCGTCTCGCGTCCCGACCCTGGTCCCTTTACGAAGACCTCGACCTTCTGGAGACCGTGCTCCATGCCCTTTCGGGCGCAGGCATCCGCCGTCACCTGCGCGGCGAACGGCGTCGACTTGCGGGAGCCCTTGAATCCGGCAGATCCGGCCGACTCCCACACGATCACGTTTCCCTCGTTGTCCGTGAGGGTGACGAGCGTGTTGTTGAAGGACGTCTTGATGTGCGCCTGGCCGATGGCGATGTTCTTGCGCACGCGGCGACGCGTGCGCCCGCGCTGGGGTTTCCTGGGTGGTGCCACTAGGTCTTCGCCGCCGCTTTCTTGCCGCGGCCGACGGTCTTCTTGGGGCCTTTGCGGGTCCGGGCGTTGGTCTTCGTCCGCTGGCCGTTCACGGGGAGGCCGCGGCGGTGCCGGACTCCGCGGTAGGCACCGATCTCCGAGAGCCGCTTGATCTGCTGCTGACGTTCCCTGCGGAGGTCACCCTCGACCTGGAGGTTGCCGTCGATGAACTCGCGAAGCTTCGTGATCTCGGGATCGGTGAGGTCACGCACCTTCTCCTCGGGCGCGAGCCCGGTAGCGCTGCAGATCCTGAGCGCCGTCGAGCGCCCGACGCCGAAGATGTAGGTAAGGCCGACCTCGAGCCGCTTCTCGCGCGGAAGGTTGACGCCTGCGATTCGTGCCAAGTGGTGGCCCCTCCTAGCCCTGCCGCTGCTTGTGCCGCGGGTTCGTGCAGATGACCATGGTGCGGCCGTGCCGCTTGATCACGCGGCAGCGCTCACACATCGGCTTGACGGATGGACGAACTTTCATCGGTGTCTGAACGTGATGCGCCCTTTGGAGAGGTCGTAGGGGGAGAGTTCGACCCTGACCTTGTCCCCGGGGAGGATGCGGATGTAGTGCTTGCGCATCTTTCCGGAGATCTTTGCCAGCACCTCGTGACCGCCTTCCACCTCTACGCGGAACATCGTGCTCGGCAGGGCCTCGACGACCTCTCCTTCCACCTCGATCTTCTCTTCCTTCTGGGCCATCCTTCTTCACGCGAACCGCGCCCTTGCGGGGCGCGACTCGAACGGTGTACTGGAACACGGCGTAGCACGGCCTACGCCGAGCGGCCAATGCTAGCAAAACCCTCTAGCTGACCCGAACCGGCGCCCGCGTGAGGATCCGGGGCTCACCCTCGGTGACCGCAACCGTGTGCTCGAAATGCGCGGAGAGCGAACCGTCGGTCGTCGAGATCGTCCAACGGTCGGAACCGAGTACGACCTCGGCGCTCCCGGCGGTGATCATCGGCTCGATCGCGAACGTCATCCCCGGCGCCAGCGTCGGGCCCCTCCCCGGCTCGCCGAAGTTGGGTATCTGCGGCTCTTCGTGCATCGAGCGACCTACGCCGTGCCCGACGAGGCTCCTCACCACGCTGAAGCCCGCCTCCTCGACGACCGCCTGGATCCCGTGTGAGATATCCGAAAGCCGGGCTCCCGCCCGGCACTGCTCGATCCCCACCCAGAGACCCGCCTCGCACGTCTCGAGCAGCCTCTCGGCTTCGGCGCCGATCTCTCCGACCGCGAAGGTATAGGCCGAGTCGGCGACGAATCCATCGTGGGTCACGCCGACATCGACGGACAGCACATCGCCGTCTACGAGCGCGTACTCCCCGGGGATCCCGTGGACAACCACATCGTTGGGCGACGTGCAGATGGCGGCGGGATAGGGATAGGGACCGCGGTACCCCTTGAACGTCGGCACGCCTCCGCGGGAGCGAATGTAGTCGTCCGCTGCCTTGTCGAGCTCGCCCGTCGTGACTCCGGGCCGGATGTGCTCGCCGAGCAAGGAGAGCGTGTCCACCACGATTCCGCCCGCCTCGGCCATGCGCGCGAGCTCACTCTCGGACTTGCGGATGATCATGCGGTTCTCGCCGCTACCTGGTCGAGCGCCTCCTGAACCTCGGCGAAGACCTCGTCGACCGCCCGGTCGGCGTGAATGCCAACGAGGTTGCCGGCGACCCGATAGTGGGTGACGAGCGGTTCCGTCTGCTCGTGGTACAGCGAGAGGCGCCGCTCGATCACTTCCGGCGTGTCGTCAGTGCGACCCTCGAGCTCGGCGCGGCGGTGCATCCGCTCCCGGCAGACGTCGTCGGCGAGTTGGAACTCGAACACGATCGACAGGGTGCGGACGATCTCCGCCAGCATCCCGTCGAGGGCGTCAGCCTGCGGGAGCGTGCGCGGAAAGCCGTCGAGGACGAACCCGCCCTCCGCGTCGACCTCGCCGAGCCGGTCCCGGATTAGATCGATCATCAGCTCGTCCGGGACCAGCTGGCCGCTCTCGACGATCGGCCGTACGCGCTTCCCGAGCTCCGTTCCCTGCTCCATCACCGCGCGAAGCATGTCTCCGGTGGCGATGTGCGGAATCCCGTAGTCGGCCTCGATGCGCTTCGCCTGAGTCCCTTTTCCCGAGCCTTGCGGGCCCAGCAGGAGCACGTTCACTACTTCAAGAAGCCTTCGTAGGAGCGCATCATCATCTGCGACTCCATCTGGCGCATCGTGTCGAGGGCAACACCGACCGCGATCAGCACGGACGTTCCGCCGAGGGCGCCGGCGAGGGCCTGCGAGACGTCGGCGAACGCGATGAAGAGACTGGGCAAGGTCGCCACGATCGCCAGGTAGATTGCACCCGGCAGCGTCAGCCGCGTGAGGACGCGGTCGAGGTATTGAGCGGTCGGCGGGCCCGGCCGGAGGCCCGGGATGTAGCCACCGTGCTTGCGCAGGTTGTCCGCCTGATCGACCGGGTTGAACTGCACTGCGGTGTAGAAGAACGTGAAGATCACGATCATCGCGCCCTGCAGGATGAGGTACGTGAAGTCGGTAGGCGAGAAGTACTCGTTGATGAACCCCTGCGTCTGCGGGAAGTACTGGGCGATCGTCGGCGGGAAGGCCATGACTGCGGCGGCGAAGATCACTGGGATGACGCCGGCCATGTTCACGCGCAGCGGCATGTAGGTCGAGCCGCCCGTCGTCATCCGCCGGCCCACCATCCGCTTGGCGTACTGAATCGGGATCTTGCGCTGGCCTTCCTGGATGAAGACCACTGCCACGACGATTCCGACCGCCATCAGCGGGAAGAACAGCCGCTCGAAGATGCCGCCCTCGACCCAGGCCTGAATCCCGATCGGGAGGCCGGTGAGGATCGAGGCGAAGATCAGGAGCGAGATGCCGTTGCCGATGCCGCGCTTCGTGATCAGCTCCCCCATCCACATCAGGAGTGTGCAGCCGGCGGTGAGAGTCAGGACGATGAGCGCGCCCTTGCCGAAGTTCGCGTCGAGGGCGCCCTGGCGCTGGAACAGGAACGCAAAGCCGGAAGCCTGCGCCGCCGCGAGGGCGACGGTGAGGTACCGGGTGTACTGGTTGATCTTGGCATAGCCCGCCTCACCCTCTTTTTGGAGCTGCTCGAGGCGCGGGATCACGACCGTCATCAGCTGCAGGATGATCGAGGCCGTGACGTAGGGCATGATCCCGAGCGCGAAGATCGCGAACTGCGAGAGGGCCCCGCCGGAGAACAGGTTCAGCAGGTTCAGCACGGTGCCGCCGCCCGACTGGTTGAAGTAATTCTCGATCGCGTCGGAGTCGACGCCGGGAGCCGGGATCCAGGAGCCGAGCCGGTAGAAACCGAGGACGACGGCGGTGAAGAGGACGCGCTTCCGGAGCTCGGGGACGCGCCAGGCGTTCGTCAGCCAGGAGAACATCTACTCGGCCGAATCCTCCGCCTGTGGCTCCGAGTCGGCATCCGCCGGCGGCTCTACGTCGGCCTCCGCCTTCGGCTCCGAGTCGGACTCGGCCGAGGTGTCGGGCTCGGGACTCTCCTCGGTCGCCGCCGGATCCGCGACCGTTGCTCGCCGCTTGCGCTGCTTCTTCGCCTTCGGCTCCTTCAACGCGGTAGCGCTTCCGCCGGCGGCTTCGATCTTCTCGCGCGCGGTCGCGGAGAAGAAATGGGCGGTCACGGACAGCTTCTTCTTCAGGTCGCCCTGGCCCAGGATCTTCACGTCGATGCGCGTGTTCCGAATCAGCCCCACCTCGGCCAGCAGCTCCGGCGTCACCTCGGCACCGTCGTCGAAGCGGTCGAGGTCGCGAACGTTGACCGGAACCGTCTGAGTCCGGTGGGGGCCCATCGGCATCGCGTCCTTCGAGTACGGCCCGCGAAGCTTGCCGAGGCGCATGTAGATCGGCATCTGGCCGCCCTCGAAGCCTGCGCGCATCTTGTGCGAGCCCGCGCGCGCCTTCTGACCCTTGATCCCGCGGCCGGAGTAGCGGCCCTTCCCGGAGCCCAGACCGCGGCCCACACGCTTGCGCCTCTTGCTCGGGGACGCCGGAGTGAGATTCGAGAGGTTGAGCTCTTCGGGCATGGGAGTCGGCTACTCCTCGCCCTCGACGCGGACGAGATGGCGAATTTTTCGGAGCATACCGGCGACCTCCGGGCCTACCGGGTGCTCAACCGTGCGCCCGATCTTGCCCAGGCCGAGCGCGCGCAGCGTGCCTCGATGACGCTCGCTCTGACCGATCTTGCTCCGTACCTGCGTGATCTTGAGGGTGTCAGCCATCGCTCGACTCCTCCGGTGTCGCGGCCATCGCGACGGGCTCCGGCGCCTCCTCGACCGGCGCCTCCTCCTCGGCCGGCGTCACGGGGGGCTCGGCCTCAGGCTGCCGCTTCGGGATCGGCAGCACCTCGCTGATCGTCTTGCCGCGGGACTTGGCGACCTCGTCGGGCCTACGAAGCGACCGGAGGCCGACCACGGTGGCCTTCAGGAGGTTGATCGGATTCGTCGTGCCGAGGCTCTTGGCGAGAATGTCGCGGACGCCGCCGAGCTCGAGGACGGCGCGGACGCCTCCGCCGGCGATGACGCCGGTTCCCGCGCTCGCCGGACGCAGGAGCACCCGCGCCGCGCCGAATTCTCCGAGCACCTCGTGGGTGATCGTCGAGCCATGCTTCGCGACCGTGAAGAGGTTCTTCTTCGCGTCCTCGACGGCCTTCGAGATCGCCAGCGGTACCTCCCGCGCCTTGCCGTAGCCGACGCCGACGCGGTCGACCTCGTCACCGACCACCACGAGCGCCGTGAACGAAAAGCGGCGGCCGCCCTTCACGACCTTTGCCACTCGGTTGATCTCGACCACGCGCTCCTTGAGCTCGCGTCCGTCATTGAACTCTCGTCTACTCAAAACTGAAGCCCTCCTTCGCGGGCAGCCTCGGCGAGCGCCTTGACGCGCCCGTGGAACAGGTAGCCGCCCCGGTCGAAGACGACACTCTCGACGCCGGCCTTCTTCGCGTTCTGCGCGAGCAGCTTGCCCACGGCCGTCGCCTGGTCGGACTTGGGACCTTTCGAGTTTCGGACGTCGAGCCAGCTCGCAGCGGCGAGGGTCTTGCCCTCGAGGTCGTCGACGAGCTGCGCCGCTATCCCGCGGTTCGAGCGGAACACGACGAGGCGCGGCCGCTCGGCCGTGCCCGAGACGTGCTTGCGCGCCCGCCTGTGGCGACGCTCGCGCCCCTCTCTCATGGTGAGTCGGCTCACGCTCTCTTGCCGACCTTCCGGCGGACGTACTCGCCCTCGTAACGGATGCCCTTGCCCTTGTACGGCTCGGGCTTGCGAACCTGGCGAATCTCGGCAGCAGTCTGGCCGACCTGTTGCTTGTCGATCCCCTTCACCACGATCTCGGTCGGCGTCGGCACCTCGAAGCTAATCCCCTGTCGCGGCTCGATCACGACCGGGTGCGAGTAGCCCACGCTGAGCTCGAGCGACGTCCCGCGCAGCGCGGCACGGTAGCCGACGCCCTGGATCTCCAGCTTGCGCTCGAAACCTTTGGTGACGCCCTCGATCATGTTCGCGACGAGCGTCCGGGTGAGGCCGTGGAGAGCCCGGTCGTCGCCCCGGTCGGTCGGTCGCGTCACGTTGATCGCCGTGTCCGCCTGCTCGATCTTCATTCGCTGCGGAACCTGCTGGTGCAGCTCGCCAAGGGGTCCGTTGACCATCACCCGGCCAGGGTCGATCGATACCGACACGCCGGCAGGGACTTCGATTGGACGTTTTCCGATTCTGCTCATGGGTTCAGGGCGTTACCAGACGAAACAGATCACTTCGCCGCCGATGCCCTCGCGCTCGGCGGTCTTGCTCGTGACGAGACCTCGGGACGTCGACATGATCGCCGTTCCCATCCCGCCGAGGACACGCGGCAACCGGTCCTTGCGAGCGTACACACGGCGGCCAGGCTTCGAGACCCGCTTGAGGTCGGTGATGATCCGCTCGCGCGCAGGCCCGTACTTCAGCTGGATCACGAGCATGTCGAAGCTCTCGCCGGTGCGCCTGTCGAAGCCCACGATGTACCCCTCCTGCTCGAGCAGGCGGGCGATGTCCTCCTTCAGCCGGGACGTCGGCATCTCGGCGGTCTCCTGCAGCGCCTTGTTGGCATTGCGGATGCGCGTGAGCATGTCTGCGATCGGGTCGGTCATCATCGGCAATCACCGTCCGAGCAGATCGTGCTTCCCGGCCGCGAAAAGCGCGGGTCGGAAGGACGCAAACGCGTACGCGTCCTAGAGTGGCCGGAGGCTACGGGTGCGACTGAGGACGCAGCGAGCCGCCGCTTTGCAGCGCACCGGGAAGTGCGAGATGTGCGGATGGGGGTTGCCATCTGCATCAGCCTCACCACGAGCTCTTCGTCATGCCCGGGATCTGCCCGGCATGGGCGAGATCGCGGAGGCAGATTCGGCAGACGCCGAACTTCCGGTAGACCGCACGCGGACGGCCGCACCGGCGGCACCGCGTGTACTCCCGGACGCGGTATCGCTGCGGCCGCTGCTGCTTGTTGACCAGGGACTTCTTAGCCACTACTAATCTCCTCTGTCGCGAACGGCATTCCGAACGCCCGCAGGAGGGCCATGGCGTGCTCGTCCGTTTTCGCTGTCGTCGTGATCGTCACGTCCAAACCGCGCACGGCGGCGATGTCGTCGTAGTCGATCTCGGGAAAGATGATCTGCTCTCGGATGCCCAGCGAGTAGTTGCCGCGTCCGTCGAACGAGCGTGGGCTGAGTCCGCGGAAGTCACGGATCCGCGGAAGCGCGATCGAGACGAGGCGGTCGAGGAACTCGTACATCCGGTCGCCCCGGAGCGTCACGCGCGTGCCGATCGGCATGCCCTCCCTGAGCTTGAAGCTGGCGACCGACTTTCGGGCGCGCCGCATCTGCGCGCGCTGGCCGGCGATCGTCGTCAGCTCCTCCATCGCGCTGTCGAGCGCCTTCGCCTCCGTCTTTGCGTCGCCCACGCCCATGTTGAGCGTAATCTTCTGGACTCGCGGGACCTGCATCACCGTGCTGAGCCCCAGGTCGTCCTTGAGGCGATCGCGAATCTCGTCGTTGTACCGCTGCTTCAGGCGCGGCGTGTAGGTCTGTTCGGCAGTCGCCATCAGCGGTCACCTCCGGCACAGGCCGCGCTTCCCGGCCGCGAAAAGCGTGCCTCGAAAGGACGCAGGCCGTATTCGTAGCTGGAAGCTACGGGTGCGGCTGAGGACGCTTCGAGGCGCGTCTTTGCAGCGCCCCGGGGAGCCCGGACTGTGACGGTGGGGGCTGCGACCATCACTTGTCGATCTCCTGGCGGCAGTCGTCGCGCCGACAGACGCGAACGCGACGCTTCTCGCCCTTCGCCTCCTTGATCACGGTGCCGACGCGCGTCGGCCTGTTGCACGTCGGGCAGACGACCATCAGGTTGGACACCTGGATCGGCGCCGGCTTCTCGATCACGCCGCCCGGCTGGATCTGCGGCGCACCCATCCGGCTCGGATTTCGCATCGGGCGGGGGCGCGTGTGCCGCTTGATGATGTTGAGGTTCTCGACGATCACGCGCTTGTCCTTGGGGCGCGATTCCAGGACACGGCCCTGCTTGCCGCGATCCTTCCCGCTCAATACCTGAACGAGATCGCCCTTCTTCACCTTCATTGCGTGAGCCATCAGCGGTCACCTCCCGCGGGGGTCGTGCTCGCTAGCCGCGAAAAGCCGCTGTGGCAAGGACGCAAACGCGTACGCGTCCTAGAGTGGCCGTCGGCTACGGACGCGACTGAGGACACTGCCAGAGCGAGCTTTGCAGCGCCCTGGCGAGTACGAGACACGCGGGAGGGGGCTGCCATCACAGAACCTCCGGGGCAAGCGAGACGATCTTCATGAAGTTCTTCTCCCGCAACTCGCGCGCGACCGGCCCGAAGATGCGGGTTCCTCGCGGATTGCTCGCTGCGTCGATGATCACGGCGGCGTTCTCGTCGAACGCGATCGAGGTCCCGTCGTCCCGTCCGTAGGGCTTTTTCGTGCGAACGACCACGGCGCGGACGACTTCGCCCTTGCGGACGGCCCCCTGCGGCGTCGCCGTCTTGACGGTGCCGACGATCACGTCGCCGACGCGCGCATAGCGGCGTTTGGAACCGCCGAGCACGCGGATGCAGAGGAGCTCGCGCGCTCCCGTGTTGTCGGCCACCCTGAGTCTGGATTCCTGCTGGATCATCGATGGTTACCGGGCGGCCTCCACCACTTCGGCGAGGCGCCAGTTCTTCGTCTTGGACAGCGGACGGGTCTCGACGATGCGAACGACGTCGCCCGCCTTCGCCTGGTTTTGCTCGTCGTGTGCGTGAAACTTGTGCGAGCGGCGGACGACCTTCTTGTAGCGCCGGTGAGCCTTCACCGTCTCCACGCGAACGACGATCGTCTTGTCCATCGCAGCAGAGACGACTACACCGCGCCGTTCTTGACGACGGCCCCGGTCGCCCTCGGGCTTGGGGAGCCGGGTGATGGCTTTGCGTTCGCCGGTCTGCTCTCGCTTCGGCTTCGGTCGAGTGCGGCGCTCGGAGCGCGGGATGCGCCTGCGCTTCTTCTTCGCCGCAGGGACGACCACGGCGACCTGTTCTTCGGCCGGGGCCTCGTCGCCCTCGGCGGGAACCGCCTCCTCGACCTCCGCGACCGGCTCCGGGGCAGGCTCGGGGGTCGGCTCCGGGCTCACCGGCTCTGGAACAGGCGGGCCCGGTTCTTCCGGAGGCGCCTCGAAATCGGGCTCGGGGGGCGTCTCCGAAGCCTGGACGACGACTTCGGCCCCTTCGGCTTCCGTCTCGGCCTCGGCCACGATCTCCAGCGCTTCGGTCTCGTCCTGCGCCTCGGCCTCGACCACCGGCTGTTCCTCGCCCTGTTGCTCGTTCTTCTCGTCGTCAGCCATCTCTACCTTTCGCCTGCAACGTGAGACTCGCGCTCGATGCGCACGGTCAGGATCCGCGCGATCTCGCGCTTCGCCAGCTTGAGCCGCGCGGGGTTCTCCAGCGCACCGGTCGCCGACTGGAAGCGCAGGTTGAAGAGCTCCTGTCGGCGCTCCGAGAGCGCACGCTCGAGCTCGTCGTCACTCATGTCGCGGAGCTGTTTAGCCCTCAAACAGATCAGCCTCTCTTTTCACGAACTTCGTCCTGACGGGGAGCTTGCTACCCGCGAGGCGCAGCGCCTCCTTGGCGAGCGGCTCCGGCACTCCGGCGAGCTCGAACATCACTCGTCCGGGCTTGATCACGGCCACCCAGTGCTCGGGCGAGCCCTTGCCCGAGCCCATGCGGGTCTCGGCCGGCTTCTGCGTGACGGGCTTATCGGGGAAGACGTTGATCCACACCTTCCCGCCTCGCTTGATCTTGCGTGTCATTGCGATTCGCGCAGCCTCGATCTGGCGGTTCGTCACCCACCCGACCTCGAGCGCCTTGATCCCGAAGTCGCCGTACTGGACCGTGGTCTGGCCCTTCGCCTTGCCACGCCGGCGCCCGCGCTGGTATTTCCGGAACTTGGTCTTCTTCGGAAGCAGCATGGGCTAGCTCTTGCCGCCCTTCTTCTTCGTCTTGGGCTTCTGTTCCGCGGCCTCGGCTGGCTGGTCGCCGGATTGCTCGAGCTTGGCCGGGTCCTCGACCTGCGCCTTGGGAGTCGTCGATTCCGGCGCCTCCGCGACGGCCTCCGGGACGATGGGCGCATCGGACTGGACCTCCGGAAGCTCACGCTCCTCAGCGGTCGTTCCCTGCTCGTCCGTGCGCGGGCTCTCGACGTTGTCCTGGCCGCCGGCACGGCTCGCCGGCGCGGCTGCTCCGCGGCGGCCGCGCTTCGGCTTGCCGCTTCGCACCGGGCCTAGCCC
>JACDAN010000277.1 GCA_013695385.1 Actinomycetota bacterium
ATGTACCAGAAGACGAACGGAAACGATGCGCTCCCGTGGCTCGAGCTCGCGGAGGGCACGACCCGCGACGCGCTGGTCGAGCGCCTCGCGCAGGCGCATCTGATCGCCGACGCATGCAGCGTCGCACACGTTCCTCTCGGATCTTCGAGGGCGGGGATGTTCGAGGAGCTGTGAGGCGGTCCGGCGGCCCTTGCCGGTTGACGCCACTCGAGATCGCTTCGGGCGTCGTTTTCGGCTTCACGCCCCCTACGCCAGCGCTGGCGCCGGTCGAGATCGGGACACTGCCGCCGCGGGAGGCGCTCGAGCGCGCGATCCGCCCGGCACTGATGCGTCCGCCTTGCCTCATGAGCTTCTCCGGCGGGCGCTCGTCCTCGGCGATCTTGGCGGTCGCGGTTCACTTGGCACGGCGCGAGGGGCTCGAGTTGCCCGTCCCGGCCACGAACCGCATGGGCGGCTCAGCCAGTGCAGACGAAACGGCCCGGCAGGAGCGCGTAATCATCTGCCTTGGACTGACGGAGTGGGTTCGGTTGGAGCTTGCGGATGAGCTGGACCTTGTCGGCCCGGTCGCAATGCGCGTGCTGCGGCGTCACGGTTTCCTTTGGCCTTCCTACGCACACCTCTCGATGCCGCTGGTCGAATGGGCGTCCGGTGGCTCCTTGATCACCGGCCTCGGCTACCGCAACGCGCTCGGCGAGCCAGACTCACTCCTCTGTCGGGACCTTGATCCGCTGCCATGGCTGCGGCCGTCGGCGCAGCGCGAGGTCAGGGCACGCTGGACGGCGGACGCCACCTCGAGACCGCGCGCGGAGCAACACCGCCTCGGGTGGTGGGGGAGACTGCGGCGAGTTCAAGTCGGAATCGAATTGCTGCGGCAGTTGGGAGCGGAGCTCAGAGTGCAGGTGTGCCATCCGTTCATCGACCCGATGTTTTCGACGGCTCTCGGCGAGTTGCCGGTCAGCCGGCGCTCCACCCACGCGTTGTTCGGAGACCTGCTCCCGTCGGAACTGCTGGCTCCGCCGACCATGTCGACCTACAAGGACGCTTTCTGGGGCACCAAGAGCCGCGAACTTGCCGAGGCGTGGCAGGGAGAGGGCGTGGATCCGGTCCTCGTGGACGCCGAGGCGCTTCAGATGCAGTGGTCGCTGCAGCGCCCCGATCCACGAACGTTCCTGCTACTTCAATCGGTCGCACTCGCGCGGGAGAGTCTGATGGCCTCCTCTGTGGTGAGCGCGGCCGGAGGCTAGCCGGCTTAGAGGCCGGGAAGGCCGAGCCCGCCGGCCATCCCACCGAGTCGCGACTGGGCGAGCTCGTTCGCCGAGCGCAGGGCCTCGTTGACGGCGCCCACGATCATGTCGGCCAGGAGCTCGGGGTCTTCAGGGTCGATCGCCTCGGCGGCGATCTCGATCTTTTCGATCTCGCCTGCTCCATTGGCCGTCACCTTGACGGCGCCGCCCCCCGCCGAAGCGTCGACGGTCTGGGTCGCAAGTTCCTCCTGGGCCTTGGCCATTTCGGCCTGCATCTGCTGAACCTGCTGCATCATCTTGTTGATGTCCATGCCGCCGGGGCCGCTCATTCCGGCGTCACCTCGCGGGCATCGAACGTCTGCTTGAAATCCTCCACGAGCTCCTCCTCGCTCAGCTGGCGCTCCTCGACTTCGGTTTCCCCGTTCTCGCCGACCTCGAACGCGAGCGCGAAGCCGTGACCTGACGGGAACCTCGTCCTTCGACACCCTAAGCAGAGAGGCGAGGCGCTGCGCGTGGGTCGGGTGTCGAGGCCCGGCAGTCGCGTGAGCTGCCCCACCGAGGTTTTCCACTGCCGCGAGAGCACGCGGTTATTCCGTCTGGCACAGCGGTGTTCTTCTTGACCCTCACCCTCGTGCTCTTCCCTTGAGATCTCTTCCTCCGCACCGGACCCGCGTTCCGTCTGGTCAAGGATGGGCCCGGACGGCCCCCTGAACGTCTAGGAAGCAGTACCGGAGGCCGGTTTCCCGTCCTGGACCTGGCTTGCGTGGTGTGATCGTCGTACGATGGGTCTCGTCCACGTAATTCTTTTGTAAGCGGAGCGTGCTTTCTCCTGCTCGCGCGCGTCCTATTGGTGTGTAGTGAGTTAGGGGCTCGGAAACGCGTCCGGAGTATCGGCTTCTGGGGAGAAACAATGACTGCGGTTCATCGACGACGTCGCCTGCGGCGATGTGTGCGCCAGTACCACTCTCGGTCCACGGCCATGATCGGTCTATTGCGGTCAGGGGTACCGGATGGCACCCTACGGCGATAGCGGCCAGCTAGTCCTCGGAACGCCGACCGTCCAGGCAAGCGCGGGGGCCAGAGCGGGCAACGTTTCCGTCGAGGGACAGGTCGTCGTCGCGGCACCGCAAGCCGCCTCGGCGCTGTCTTCCTCCTCCGCGACCGCGCTTCCGAGGGCGGAGCGCCGACGGCACCGGCGACTCATGTTGCAGTGGGCTCTGGTGGCTGCCGACGCCATCGGCCTGTCCGCCGCTTTCCTCATCGCTCAGTCTCTCGTGTCGCCGAGTGCGAGCGCCCCTGATCAGCTCGGGCCTGCCCTCGAGGCTCTTGTCTTCCTCGTGATGATTCCGATGTGGCTCCTCGTCGCGAAGGCAAGCGGGCTGTACGAGGGCGACGAACGGGAGCTCGGCCATTCGACGTCGGACGAGGTCGGTCCACTCCTTCAGCTCGTGACCATCGGCACCTGGCTTGTGTTCGTCGCCACCGAGGTCGTGGCAATCGCGGATATCCAGTTCGGCAAAGTCGTTCTCTTCTGGATGTTCGCGATGGCGGCGGTTCCGCTCGCGCGCGTCAGCGCGCGGTCGAGAATCGACGGTCGCCCGTCAATGGGGCAGAACGTACTCATCGTGGGCCGCGGCGAGATTGCGGAGCTGGTCGAGGCGAAGCTCCGCCACCACGGTGGATCCCGGCTCAGGGTCTTGGGCGTCGTCGACGCGGGACCGGCTCTCACTGCTAGGAGCATCTTCGCGAACGGAATCCACGAGGAGCAAATCGATCGCGTTGTCATCACATCGATCGATGCGGTTCCGAAGGATGTCGTGACCCTCATCCGCACCCTTCACGATAGAGGCATCCACGTCGACGTCGTCCCGCGGTTTTTCGAGCTGTTCTCGCCCTTCACCGGAAACCGCGTCATGGGAGGCTTTCCGCTTCTCAGCCTGCCTGCGATTCCGATATCCGGATTCTCGTTGGCGGCGAAGCGAGCCTTCGACTTCGGCGCGGCACTCATCGGAATAGTCGTCCTCGCGCCCCTCGGGCTTGCCACGGCCCTGGCGATCAAGCTCGATTCGCCGGGATCCGTTTTCTTCCGGCAGGTGCGCATGGGCTCCGGAGGTCGGAGGTTCATGATTGTAAAGTTCCGCACGATGCGAAGGGACGCCGAACTCGATAAGGCGAGTCTCGTCGAGCGAAACCACTACCTTGGCCTCGAGTGTGAACCGGAGATGTTCAAAGCCGTCGACGACCCTCGTGTGACGCGGATCGGCCGCGTTCTCAGGCGTTACTCGCTCGACGAGCTGCCCCAGCTCCTCAACGTCCTCAAGGGGGACATGAGCCTCGTCGGACCGCGGCCATTGATCCTGGAGGAGGATCGTTACGTTGAGGGCTGGGGGCGTCGGCGGCTTTCGCTCAGACCGGGCATCACGGGTGTGTGGCAGGTCCTCGGCAGAAACGACATCCGCTTCGCCGAGATGGTCGCCCTCGACCACCAATACGTTATGACGTGGTCGTTCCAGAACGACCTCCGTCTCCTCGTGAAGACGCTCGCGGTCGTGTTCAAGGGCGAGAAGCGAGGCTTCTGAGCGGGTGGCACCCACTCCTCAACAACTAGAGGCCTGCTCCGGCGAATTACCATCCTCCGAGGTGTACACCTCGCTTTTCATTTCGCTGAGTTACCCGAAGAGACACGCATGAGCCTTCTCGTCGTCACCGGCTCGGGCGGACTCGTCGGATCCGAGGCTGCCCTTCACTTCGGTGAGATGGGATTCGATGTCGTCGGCCTCGACAACGACTTGCGCCAAATGTTCTTCGGCCCCGAGAGCTCGACCGCGTGGAACACGGCTCGCGTGCAGCGCCGCCTCGGCAAGCAGTATTCGCACGTCTCGCTTGACATCCGCGATAGGGACGAGGTATTCCGCCTCTTCCGCCGCCTCGGATCGCAGGTCGCGCTGGTGGTTCATGCGGCGGCACAGCCGTCTCACGACTGGGCCGCACGAGAACCCCTCACCGACTTCGACATCAACGCGGTCGGGACGCTCAACATGCTCGAGGCCACCCGCCTGAGCGCACCGGAGGCGCCGTTCGTCTTCCTCTCGACGAACAAAGTGTATGGGGATCGGCCGAATTCGCTCCCTTTCGTCGAGCTCGAGACGCGCTGGGAGGTGGAGCGAGATCATCCGTACGCCGAGCGTGGTATCGCTGAAGACATGTCGATCGATGCGTCACTTCACAGCATCTTCGGGGCGTCGAAGGTCGCCGCGGACGTGCTCGTCCAAGAGTATGGGCGCTACTTCGCCATGAACACGGTGTGCTTTCGGGCTGGAACCATCACCGGGCCATCCCACTCGGCTGCGGAGCTGCATGGCTTTCTTGGTTACGTGATGCGCTGCACGATGACCCGGACGCCGTACACCGTCTACGGCTACAAGGGGAAGCAAGTTCGTGACGCGATTCACGCCGCGGATCTCGTGAGAGCGTGCCAGGCATTCTCCGAGTCGCCTCGCAGCGCGTCCGTCTACAACATGGGAGGGGGTCGAGCAAGCAATGCGTCCGTCCTCGAGGCCATTCGCGCCAGCGAGGAGATCGTCGGCGAGGCCCTCTCGTGGACCTACGGGGATGATGCTCGCAGGGGCGACCACATCTGGTGGATCAGCGATACGGCCGCGTTCGAACGCGACTACCCAGCGTGGAGGATCGAGCACGACGTCGACCGTATCCTGACGGAGATCTACGAGCAAAACATCACACGCTGGCGCGCCGTCGCCGCGGGGGCGTAAGTGACGGACCGCGGCAAGCGGAGTGTGCTCGGCGTTCTCGTTGACGTTGTCGACTACGACGCCGCGGTCGAACGGACGGTCGCGGCGGCGCGGAACGCGCGGCCGTTCGCGGTGTCGGCACTCGCGGTCCACGGCGTCATGACGGGAGTTCTTGACCCCGAGCAGCGTTTTAGGCTCAACCGACTCGATCTCGTGGTTCCGGACGGACGACCCGTTCGCTTCGCGCTCAACCTCGTGCACCGCGCCCGATTGGACGACCAAGTTCGGGGAACCACCTTCGTTTGGCGACTGCTCGAGCGTGCGGCCGACGAGCGGTTACCGGTCTTCTTCTACGGTAGCCGTCCTGACACGCTCTCGAAGCTCGAGAAGCGCGTCCTCGCCCGCGAGCCGCACACGGTCATCGCAGGGATCCGTCCCTCGCTCTTCGGGGAGGCGGACAGTGCCGCACAGGATCGTATAGTCGCCGAGATCGCCGCCTCGGGGGCGCGACTCGTGTTCGTGGGGCTCGGCTGCCCCCGGCAGGAAGTGTTCGTATCGGAGCTCCGCGAGCGTGTAGGCGTTCCGATGCTCGCGGTCGGCGCGGCGTTCGACTACATTGCAGGATCGCTCAGGGAACCGCCTGACCTCCTCCGTGAGTGGGGGCTCGAGTGGCTCTGGAGGCTAGCGCTCGAGCCCGGGCGCCTCTGGCGCCGCTACATCACTCTGAATCCAGCGTTTGTCGCCTTGCTTGCGCTCCAGGCGCTGCGGCTCTGGCGCCCGGATGCGACGGGGGTTTCGCCCGAGCCTCTCGAGAGGCTGGAAGCGTGATCGCCAACAGTCTCCGATTCGTGCGGTCGTCAGCGCCGTCGCGCCCGGAGGGACGAGGAGAGGCGCTCGCGGTCCCGGCGATTGACCGCCCCAGCGGCGACGATCACGATGTAGGCGGCGCTACCGCCTGCGAGCGCGACGAGCGTTCCGAGGGCACCCTCGACGGCAGTGTCGATCGAATGCGCGGTAATGAAGCCGAGCCCGTAAGCGAGGAGAAGCGCGGCCATTTCGCGGTATCGCCAGAGGACCGAAACCGGGGTCTTGAGGTACCTGCCGGTGACCCGAGACCCGAGTGCAACGTCGACGGTGTAGCCGATCGCGATGGCAGTCGCTGTCCCGACGATGCCAACCTCGATCGTGAGCACGAAGCTCAACGAGAGGATGGTCACAAGACGCGCGAGCGCTATCCCCGACACAGTGAGCGCGCGGTCGATTACGAACAGTGTGTGGGCCTGGATCCCCGACACGGTTGCGAGGACTGGTACGAGCAGGATGATGACGAGCGCGTCCGCCCCCTGGCTGAAGCCAGGGCCGAACAATTCCATCACCCCGTGCGCGGCACCGCCTCCGGCAGCCGCGGGAAGCAGCAGCGCAGCGGCCGAATAGCGCACTGTATCGATGAACGCGCGGTCGAAGCCGCTCACGTCGCCGGCCGTGCGCCGCTCGACGAGCGTCGGGAACAGCATCTCGGAGACGCGCGTGGTCAGATCGAAAAACCGGCTGCCGAGAAGCCACGCCCGGCTGTAGGCGCCGACCGCCGAGAGCGGGGCCACAGCTCCCAGCACCCAGACCCCGAACTCGTTGCCGATGCCCATGACGGCGCCCCACGGCGCGAGTTTGAGTCCCCACCTCACCAGGCGCGGGAGCGCCTTGAACCCGTCCACGATCGTCTCGCGCGGAACTCGCCAACGAACGAAGGCCCGAGCGGTTACCGCGCGCGGGACGAGCGCCGCAAACCAAGACGCAGCGGTGGCGAGCGTGATCGCCCACAGCGTCCGCGAGACGAGCCCGATGCCCACCGCCAGAACGAGGTAGCTCACCGCTTGCCAGAGACGGATCCAGAAGAGCTGGCGTCCCGCGCGAAACGCGGAGAAGACCGCGTCGAAGTTCCAAGACGGATTCTGGATGAGGACGTACGCCGCCAGAAGCACGACCGCGGAGGGAAAGATCTCGGGATGACCGATCGGCCCGTGGAAGAGGAAGTACGAAATGACGGTCACGGCGGCCGCGACGAGGAGCGTGAGCACCGACGAGAAGGTGAGCACCGCCGTGAACAGGCCCGTCACCATCGGGGTTCGGGGGGAGAGCGTCGAGAGCTCACGAACCAGCGCTACCTGCTCGCGCACTGTCGAGAGCGCGACGACCATCGTCAATGGCGCAAGCGCGAGCGCGTACTGACCCATGACGGCGACTCCGTAGATCCGTGCTACCGCGATGCTGCTGACGAGAGCAACGACGGCCGCAGCTACGAAGCTGAGCCCTCCGAAGCTCATGCTCTCGAGGTACGACGCGCGGCGAGCCTGCCGGCGGTGGCGAACGGGCGAGGCGCTGAGCCGACGGAACCTAGGCACCGAGCACGTCAGTATGCGGAATCGACCCGCAGCGGATGTCGGCTGCCTCGGGTCGCTGGGTCGCTGGGTCGCCCGCCGCAGCCGACGAGACCACGCCCGGCGGCATGAGGATCGCATACCTCGTTAACCAGTACCCCTCGATCAGCGTGACCTTCGTTCGGCGCGAGATTGCGGCGCTTGAGGCGCGCGGCGTTGAGGTCGTCCGCTTCGCGATTCGGGATACGGGCGGCGACTACCCGGACGTCCGCGATCGCGAGGAGTACGCACGGACGTGGGCAATCCTCGGTCGCGGTCGCACTCGCCGTGCGGCCGCGGCGACGCTCGCGACCGGGCTCAGGCATCCCGCCCGCTTCGTTCGCGCCCTCCGAACGGCGGTCAGCGTCTGGAGAAACTCGAGGCGTGCGCTCCTCGTCCACCTCGCGTACGTCGCCGAGGCCTGCGTGCTCCTGAGATGGGTGACATCTGCACGAGTGGAACACGTTCATGTCCACTTCGGGACGAACGGCGCAATCGTCGCCATGCTGGCGCGGGAGCTCGGCGCGCCGCCCTTCAGCGTCACGGTGCACGGATCGGACGAGTTCGAACGACCCCGTGAGGTCGCGCTCTCCCTGCAGGCCGAGCGTGCCGCCTTCGTCGTCGCGGTCAGTGAGCACGCCCGAAGCCAGATCCTCCGGTGGGCGCCACCAGCAGCGTGGTCGAAGGTCCACGTCGTGCGCTGCGGGCTGGACGAGTCGTTCACGCTGAGCGAGGCACCGCCGCCCCCGCGCGGTCGGCGCGTCACCTGCGTCGGCCGTCTTGGAGCAGAAAAGGGGCACCGCATCCTAATCGAGGCGGCGCAGATTCTGGAGCGGGGCGGCATCGGCTTCGAGCTCGCCTGCCTGGGGGACGGGCCCGAGCGTAAAGCGCTCGAGGAACTGATCGCGGCGGGCGATCTTGGGGAGCGCGTTCGCCTGACAGGATGGGTTGACGGGGAGTCGGTGCGCCGGGCGATCGCTTCGAGTCGCGCCGTCGTCCTACCGAGCTTTTCTGAAAGCCTTCCCGTCGTCTTGATGGAGGCGCTCGCGCTCGGACGCCCAGTGATCGCCACACGGACAGGCGGCGTCGCCGAGCTCGTCGAGCCCGGCATCAACGGCTGGCTCGTTGATGCAGGAAATGCCGAGCAACTTGCGACCGCGCTCGGCGAGGCGCTCTCGGCCTCCGAGGAGCATCTCTCCGACCTGGGTCGCACCGGGCGGCGGATCGTCCTCGAGCGTCACGACGGCGCGCGACAGGCAGAGGCCCTTCTTGCCCTCTTCCGCGCGCACATCGGGGAGGGCAGCCGGGCGGCGCGCGGCGAACGTCGCGCCGAGTCATTCGAGGTCGGAACGCGGAAGGAGCCGAAGAGGGTGCCCAGGGACGTCGCTAACGGGTGCGACACGGTAGGGACCGTCTCTCTGTTCCGGAGAATAGTCGTGCGGGGACGGCTGATGCCCTGATGTGCGGTATCGCTGGACAGGTTCGGTGCGACGGTCGCCCGGTTCGCCGAGTACTCATCGACGCGATGTGCGCGGCTATATTGCACCGCGGTCCGGACTCCCAGGGCATCTACCTCGACGACGGCGTCGGTCTCGGGGTTCAACGCCTGCGGATCATCGATCTCGTCTCCGGCGACCAGCCGATCTTCAACGAAGACAAGTCGATCGCGGTAGTCCAGAACGGCGAGATCTACAATTACCGGGAGCTTAGGGCAGCCCTCGAGAAGGCCGGGCACCGGTTCGCGACGCGAAGTGACACAGAGGTCATCGTGCACCTCTATGAGGAGCACGGTCTTGACTTCGTGGAGTCGCTCCACGGTATGTTCGCGATCGCGCTCTGGGACGGGCGTCGCCGCCGGCTCGTCCTAGCGCGCGACCGGGTCGGTAAGAAACCTCTGTTTTACGCCGACCGCGGCGGGACGCTGACGTTCGCGTCCGAGCTAAACGCGCTCCTGGAGGACACCTCGGTTCCGCGGGCGCTCGACTACGAGGCTCTCGACGCGTACCTCGCGCTCGGGTGGGTGCCAGGGCCGCACAGCGCGTTCGGGGCGATCCGGAAACTGCCCCCGGCGCACATTCTCGTCTGGAGCGACGGACTGGTCGGCGTCCAGCGCTACTGGGAGCTCCGCTATGGGCCGAAGCGGAAGGGCGGCCCCGACGTCGAGGAGGAGCTTCGCGAGCGGATCCGAGCTGCGGTGCGTCGCCGGCTGATCGCTGACGTGCCGCTCGGCGCGTTCCTCTCCGGCGGGATCGACTCGTCCGCGGTCGTCGCGGCGATGGCCGAGGCGTCATCGAGGCCCGTGAAGACGTTTTCGATCGGCTTCACGACGGACCGCTACAACGAGCTCCCGAAGGCACGTCTGGTCGCGCAGGCGTTCGGGACCGACCACCACGAGCTCGTCATCACGCCCGACGCCGCGGCGCTCCTTCCCAAGCTCGTGAGGCAGTACGGCGAGCCGTTCGCCGATCCGTCCGCGCTCGCGTCGTTCTACGTCGCAGAGATGGCGCGGCGGGACGTAACGGTCGCCCTGAACGGCGACGGGGGTGACGAGAGCTTCGGCGGATACACGCGGTATGTCGCGAACTCGCTCCTTCGCGCTGTGGACGTCGCCCCCGCGAAGGTCCGCACGGCGGCCGGCGAGCTGGGCCGCCACCTGCCGTCGACATCGCGCGTCGACAGCTGGACCGCTCGCGCACGACGGTTCTCCGCTGCGCTCGCGCTCGACCCGCCGGCTCGCTACGGCGCGTACGTGGCCGACATCAGCGGGTTCTCCGGGCTCGGCACGGCCTCACCCGCGGACATCTACACCGATGAGTTCCGCGAGCAGGTCGGCGAGTCGATCGCCACGCGCGTCGTGGGACGCGTGTGGATGGACGCGCCGAACGGATCGCTCGTCGATCGCATGCTTCGTACAGACGTCCTCACATACTTGCCGGACGATCTCCTCGTCAAGATGGACATCGCGACGATGGCGTACTCGCTCGAGGCGCGCTCGCCGCTCCTCGACCACGAGCTGATGGAGTTCGCCGCGCAACTTCCCGCCGACTTCAAGGTCAAGCGAGGACAGAAGAAGGTCGGCTTGCGACGGGCGTTGCGCGGATGGATTCCCGACACCGTCCTCGACGCCCCGAAACGCGGGTTCAACCTTCCTCTCGAGCACTGGTTCCGCGGCGAACTTCAGGGATACGCGCGCGAGGTTCTCCTTGACCCCCGAACGACCGGGCGCAACTACTTCCGGAGAGCAGCGGTCGAGCGTCTTCTCGACGAACACAGGGACTCGGTGCGCGACCACTCCGGAAAGCTCTGGAACCTGCTGGTCTTTGAGCTGTGGCACCGGCAGGCGGTTGACGGCGAACGCCCGACCGCGTCGATCCCGGCGGTTGCAGGATGAAACACCCGCCTCGCCTTGGAGACTTGAGCGGCCGAGGGCGCGCGCTATCCTCAGATCCTGGTGACGATCGCCGCATCCGAGGCTGGAACGACAATATGGGCG
>JACDAN010000287.1 GCA_013695385.1 Actinomycetota bacterium
CCGTGGCGGCGACCAGTCCGCGCTGGACTGCTCGCCCTGCGCGGAAGCTCGGCGCGTAGACATCGTCCGTCCAGCCCGGAAGCCGCGCGGGGTAGAGGGTCGAGATGCCCTACGGGACGGATCGGAGGACCCATCCGCATGGATCCGGAGCATGAGCGCGGCTCCTCGCCGGTTGGAGAAGCGCGCGCGTTCGATATTTCCACCGCGGTAGGTGGCGCCCGTTCGCGTCATGGCGACCAGGTAACCGCGGCGGAGGAGCAACGCTCGTGTTCGTCTGGCGATCGCCAAAACCACGCCGGTTTCCCGGGGCGCTCCACCGCCGTCCTTGACCTTCGTCGTGCGCGAGCCGGGCCGATCGGCTCGCGCTGACGGCCGATCGACGGCGGCGTCCCGTGGCCAGGATCGAGGCAGATCAGCGCCGCGGTGGCTGTGAGCTCGGCGATCACAGCGGGGTCCTACGAGTCCTCTGCCGACTTCCGCCGGGGGCGCACGTAGCTTTTTGACGCGGCCTAGCTACGCTCAGAGGGCACAACGTGCAAACCGGCACTGCCAAAAAGATCCTCATTTGCGAGGACGATGAAAATCTGCGGCAGCTCATCCGAGTCGTAATCGGCGACGGATATTTCTTCGTGGAAGCGGACGACGGCGCTGCCGCCATCGAGCTCGCGCGGGAGCACCGACCCGATCTGATCATCCTCGACCTGATGCTGCCGCGGCTCAGCGGGCTGGAGGTTCTCGACCGCCTCCGCCACGAGCTCCCGCCCGGCGACACCCACATCGTGGTGATGAGTGCGTGGACGCACGCGGAGAATGCCGCCCTCAGCGCCGGTGCCGATCGCTTCGTCCCCAAGCCCTTCGAGGCGGAGGAGCTCACCGCCATCGTCGCCGAGGTCCTGGGGGAGGCCGCCGCGTGAAGTCGCGCTCGCTCTCCACCCGCATGATCGCTGCGAGCGTCGTGCTCGCGGTTCTCGTCGCGGCTGGGTTCGGCATCCTGATCCACTCGGTCTCGACGCTCGACGAGGCGAGGGACCGTGAGGCCCATTCCAAGGACGTGACCGTGGCGACGGTCGTCCTGGAGAAGCTCGTGGTCGATCTCGAGAACGGCCTACGGGGGTTCGTCCTGAGCAGTAATCAGCGCTTCCTCCAGCCGCTCAACCGCGCTCGAGCTCAGCTCCCAGGCCGTTTCCGGGACCTCGAGCGTCTCGTCTCGACGAACCCCGTGCAGACTCGGCGCGCGCGCTCTCTCCGGACGGAGATCAACGAGTACATCCGGGACTACTCGGTTCCCCTGGTGGACATCGCGCAAGACCAGCCGGCTGCTGCGCGCACGGCCATCGCTGAGGGGGAGGGGAAAATCCGCACGGACACGATTCGTGAGAGCTTTGCCGAGCTCCTCTCCGCCGAGAACGCAGTGGCCGCCGCAAGCGCGGCCTCGGCGAGGAGGCAGTCCCGGCGGGCGATCATCCTCGCGATTTCGACACTCGTCGCCTGTGCGCTCCTGATCGTGCTCTTCGGGCTCTACCTCGCGCGCTCGATCGCGAAGCCTGTTCGCGCGACCGCAACCGCCGCCAGCCAACTTGCCGCTGGTGATCTCTCCGTCCGGCTCGCCGAGGACGGGCCGGGTGAGGTCAGCGAGCTCTCGAAGGCGTTCAACGGAATGGCGGCCGAGCTCGAACGGAGTCGGAAGGACTTGGAGACGCAGAACGCGCGGCTGAGGGAGAGCGAGCGGCGCAAGTCCGAGCTCGTCACCATCGTCTCGCACGAGCTTCGCACGCCGCTCGCCAGCGTCCTCGGCTTTACGTCGCTGCTGCTGAGTCGCGAGCTCGACCAGGGCGACCAGCGGCGGTACCTGGAGATCATCGACCTGCAAGGCCGGCGGCTCTCCGCGTTGCTCAACGACTTCCTCGACGTCGAGCATCTGGAGGAGGGACGCCTTGAATTCGCCCGCCAGCTCATCGACATGGGCACCGTCGTCGACGAGCAGGCGCAGTTGTTCTCGGGCCAGAGCACGAGGCATACGGTGGACGTCGAGCTACCCGAGAAGCCGCTCCCGGTGCGCGGCGACCCGAATCGGCTCGCGCAGGTGGTCGGCAACCTCCTGTCGAACGCAATCAAGTATTCCCCGGAAGGGGGGATCGTGAAAATCGTGGGCGAGCGAGACGAGCAGTTCGTGCGTGTGAGCGTGCGAGACGAAGGTCTCGGGATTCGCGAGGACCTGCAGAAGGGTGTCTTCCGAAAGTTCTTCAGAGGCGACGCGGGGGCGAGCGGTATTCCAGGCAGCGGCCTCGGCCTGACGATTTCGCGCTCGGTCGTCGAGGCACACGGTGGTCGAATGAGCTTCAAGAGTGCCGCAGGAAAAGGTTCTGTCTTCTCGCTCGAGCTTCCACTCGCGCCGGACCGATGATGTTGGCCCAGGAAAGGAGCAACCCAATGAATCGTCTTGTGTACGTGCTCGCAGCCGCAGTCGGTCTCTCAGCGGTCGCGCTGCTCCACGGTTGGAAGTCGGACGCGGCGACGGGACCGGCAACGATTCGCATCACGAGCCGGGAAGTAAGTCGGATTCGCGTTGATCTCGGGCAGCCCGGCCGGGGGCCAGGAGACTCGGAGATCGTGCGCTTGAACCTCTTCAACAAGCGCATCAAGAGTGCTCCCATCGGCCAGGCGGAGTATGTCTGCACGTTCACGACGCCGAGGGCGCGTTCCTGTACCGCGACGATCTCCCTGCCGAGGGGCAGGCTTGTCGCGGGGGGCTCGATTCGGTTCACCGAGCTCTACGAGCTTGCGGTTCTCGGCGGAACACGGCTCTACGACGATGCGCGGGGGACGCTGACCGTGATCCGGACGACGCGGAGGCCGCGAAGGGACATTCTCCTGTTCCGGCTCACCGGCTGATCGAGGCCACGCGGGAAGCCTGCCGACGGGCAGGCGCCCGCGAGCTTCCGCCTACTGGTCTCCGCTCGTGGTGAAACCGCCGACGACGTCCTCGATCACGAACGAGGCGGCGAAGACGGCGAGACCGAAGGCCATGAAGTCGAAGCGATTCTCCTCGGTCAGCGCGGAGACGATGAACAGGATCACCGCGAGCGCCAGGAGCAGCGTTCGCAATCCGAGTACTCATGGGCCGTTCTTCCCCTGCCGCGGTGACTAGTCCTCTGGTTGCGCGGCTGGCGCACGGCCCACCCCGAAGACTCAGCCGCGTCCGCGAGAATTCGTTGGTGCTCGCACTCACCG
>JACDAN010000007.1 GCA_013695385.1 Actinomycetota bacterium
GCACAGTCGCCGAGGGCGGCTGCGGTGTCAGCTTCTCCTGCAAGACGAACGAGGCCTCCGACAGTCAGGCCGCGGTCCAGTTCGACCCACGAAACGTCGCATCAGCGCCCGCGCCGCACAACGTCACCTATTGGAAGGACATTCTGCTCCGCTTCAACTCGTGGCAAGCCGGATTCTGGTGGAACAACGCCCTTGAGACGAACGCGACGTTCTCGAATGTGCGCGTCGTCGGCAACACTGGCCAAGGCAACGTCAACCTGAACGGCAACTGCGCCGGGGTGAGCGGGCTGTCGTACGCTTACAACGCGTTCACGACTAGGATTTGTAACGGATCCGGGTCGGTGCTGCTCTCCTCGGCACCGTTCGTGAACGACTCGATCACTTCGGCGGACCTGCACCTGACGCCAGGCTCTGCCGCTCGAGGGCTCGTGACAGCTACGGGCGGCGATTACGACCTCGCCTTGGACTTTGACGGAGAACAGCGCAGCGCCCCCAGGGACGCCGGCTCAGACGAAGCAAAATGAGCATCGCGACGCGGGGGAATCCCCGCGTCGAGTGATACAAAGGGTGGGGCGGGGCGCGCCTGGCCACCCGTCGCGGACCGCCAGGCGGTCGACGCTCCGATCTAAGCTTGGCCGTGACGCCGGAGGCGCGAGCCAACTCGTCTCGTCCTCGAGCGGCAGCTCCTGTCCAAAAGAGGTAGCGGCGTTCCGCGGCAGCGGCCGACGTGTAAGAGTGGGTTTCATGGCGAGCCGTTTTGCAAGAAGCGGGCATGCACCAGCCTTGACGGGTCGGGTTTACCGCGCGTGACCATCGACGTCCTGAACTACCTTTGCTGCCCCGCCTGTGGCAGCGACCTTGAATCTCGCAACACCTCCGTGAGCTGCACGTTGGGGCACGAGTTCCCGATCAGGAACGGCGTGCCGGACCTGGTGCAATCGACCCGAGCTGCCGCTGCGATCAGCGACACCTTCAGCGTCCAGTGGTCGCGCTACGAGTACGGCCAGGATCACACGTGGAGCCACTCCTTGGACGACCGCATCGACGGATTCCTTGCTCACCTTGGCATCGACTCGGAATGGCTCCGCGACAAAGCGATTCTCGACGCGGGTTGCGGAAACGGAGAGCTGACGAACGAGGTCGCGCTCAGGTTCCGCCCGCGCATGTTCGGCACCGACATCAGCGAAAGCGTCTATAGGGCGCACCAGCAGTTCGGCGCCAACGTCTCGTTCTTCCGCAGCAACCTCTCAGATTCGGTGCTCCGACCGGAACGCTTCGACGCCATCTACTGCGGCGGTGTCCTCCACCACACGCCGGACACACGGCACGCGCTCGGGCAATTGGCGCCCGCGGTGAAACCTGCGGGTCGGATCTATGTCTGGCTGTACTGGAAGATTCCGACACTCGTCTACCGTGCGAAGACTGCGCTGCGGCGTTTCGTTGCGCCGTTGCCACCCCGCGCGCAGCAGCCGATCGTCAGTGTGTTCACCGCCGCATCCTGGATCCGTCACGGCGGCCGCACAGGATGGCGCGATCATCGGCTCGTCCAGCATGACTTCTGGACGCCTCGATACCGGTGGGAGCACTCACCCGACGAAGTGATCGGCTGGCTGCACGACCTCGGCTTTAGCGACGTCAGCCTACAGTCGCAGGCGCGGGACGGCTTCGGCTTGCTGGCCGTCCGCTGATGCACGACGAGCGGCAACTTGGCGAGCTGCGTCGGTGAATCGTGTTCCCAGGCTGATCGACACCAGCGGCGTTCTTCGATGGCTGCCCTGGGTCATCATCGCGATGGGAGCCGTGCTCAGGATCGTTCGCTTCCTGCACGACCGGGCGCTCTGGGGAGACGAATCCGCACTGGCGCTGAACCTGATGCACAGATCGCCGAGAGGCCTTCTCGAGCCGCTCGACTTCAACCAGGCCGCACCTGTGCTCTTCCTATTGACGGAGAAGCTCGCGGGCGCCGCGCTCGGGTACACGGGATACGCGCTGCGAGCGGTACCGCTCCTGGCCGGGCTAGCCTCGCTGATTCTCTTCTGGAGCGTAGCCAGGCGCATCCTCGACCCGCTCGGTGCGACGGTCGGACTCGCGTTCTTCGCCGTCTCGGACCCGCTGGTCTTCTACTCAGCCGAGGTCAAACAGTACGGGCTCGACCTGACGCTCGCGATGCTGCTCCTCGTGCTGATCCTCCCCGTGCTCGAGGGAAGCTGGCTCACTCGCTGGAGGGCCGGCGCTCTGGGTCTCTTCGGCGTCTCGGCTGTCTGGTTCTCGCACCCGTCAGTGTTCCTGCTTGCGGGGGTGGGGCTGGTCCTCCTCGGGATGGCTTTCCTGCGACCGTCGCGCGTGAAGCTGGTGACGGTCGCTCTCCTGTGCACCGCGTGGGCGGTGAGCTTCCTGATCTCGTACCTCTTCGTCCTGCCGAACACGAAGACCGTGCAAGACGAGTTGAGCCTGGCCGGCGGAGGAGCTCGGGCGGGCGAGACGAGCATTCTGCGGCAGGTGCTGACCCAGACCTGGGACAGCTTCTCCTATCCGCTCGGCGCGGCCGCGACGGCGACGGGCCTCGCCGCGGTCGCGATCGTGACGGGGCTCCTGGTGCTCTACCGCCGCAATCCGGCGCTGACGCTCACGCTGGCCGCGCCCGGCGTGCTCGCCGTCGGCGCCGCGCTCGTCAACCGTTACCCCTGGGGAGATCGCTTCGTGCTCTTCCTGGTTCCTGCGGTGATCCTGCTCATGTCAGCGGGCGTGGACGAGTTGCGCAAGCGCACCTGGGATCGGCTGCCCGTGGTGTCGATCGGAGTGGTCACTCTGCTGCTGGCTTACCCGGCGGCGGTCTCGGCCAAGGGGCTCTTCAAGCCGCCGGCGATCAAGCGCCAGGAGATAAAGCGATCCCTCTCCGTCCTGGAGGCTGGTTGGCGGCGCGGGGACGCTCTCTACGTGCATTACGTTTCCCAGTACGCGCTGCGGTACTACGCCGAGTGCGAGGAATGCGGGACGCTCGAGGGATGGGAGGCGCGCCTCCGTGGCTGGGACGCTCTGACCGACGTCCGGCCTGTGCCCGAGACCGTGTTCGAGCACGCTCTCAAGTCGCGGCCGCCGGATCTGATTGTGGGCGAGGGCCAACGGCAGTCGTTCGAGCAGCTGACCCGGCAACTGACTCCGCTTCGAGGTCGCGCGCGCGTCTGGTTGCTCTTCTCGACGACGACGAATCAGGAGTTTCTGCTCTACCTCCTGGATGGCTGGGGGAGGCGCCTCGAGGTGGTGACGGACCCCGAGGTCGCCCTCTATCTCTACGACCTCCGCCGGGCTTCCTGAGACGCCGGCGTCGCGGAGGAAGTTTCAGCGAGCAGCCTGCTGGGCCCTTTTCCACACCCGGCTGAAAACGAGGCCGGGATGCGAGCCGGGGGGTCCCATCAGTCCACCGACATACAGGCGGTTGCGCACGATCGCTCGTACCGAGTCAGCCGTCCAGCCCCCGTACGCTACCGGCCGTTCACGCCGCCGGAGCATGCGTGCGATGGCGGCGGCATCGGTTCCGCTCGCCGCGGAAACGAAAATGGAGCGAACCGTGCGGACGGCCGCACCCGCCCGACGAAGTGCACCGTCTTGCAGCGCGTACCCGAAGGGGACGGCGAACGAGCCGCACCGGGACGTCATCGCGTTTTCAACCCAACGAAAGCCGGGAACCCCGGGATAGCACTCACTGCTTCCGCCAATGTTGCGCACGACCTCCACCTGCCGGAACGTCGGCCGGCCATCGAACAGAATCCCGTTCTCAAACGAGTTGCGCTCGATGCGCCAGTTCTCCCACGTCCGGCCGTTCCGTGGGTCGAGCTGGATTTCCGGGAACTCGTTCTTCACTTGGCTCGTCCAGCCGTTGCCCCCCTCTTGCAGCGCTGCATTCACAGGTGCCCTAAACCGATTGTTGGCGATGACCACGTCTGTGAACGGACCGTAGGTCATCCCGCAGCAGTCCGGCGTCGTGAAATCCTGGGCGAAGACGTCATAGACGATGTTGCCGTAGAAGAGCGAATTCTCGATCCGGAGATCTCGACCGGAAACGAGGAAGAGCCCTCCGCTGTGCAGGTTGAAGGGATCGAGCGAGTTCTGATCGTGGACGGTCACGCCGTCCAGGACGACGTTGAGCGGCCAGCTGCCCTTCACGTCGCCGCTTGGTCCGATCCGCGGCTCGGTGCCGCTCGTGTTTCCGGTCTCCTCGAAGCCGCTGCCGATCGGGCACCACATCTGAGGAGTAATCTCTCCGCCCTGTGGCCCGGCGCCCGTCGTGCCGCGGGGCCAGCAGGCCACGCTTGGCCCGTAGTCGCCGCCTTCGAACGTGATCGACCGCGTGCCGGTGACGGAGAACGTGTTGGCCTTCAGGTTGCGGAACGTCACATTGGTCGATGCCGTCGCGAGTGAGTGGCCAATACCGCTCTGCACGCGTCGGGCGCGAAACGAATACGAGCCATCGCCTCGTCGCTCGCCTTCGAAGACGGCATAGGAGCCCTGCATCGTCAGATCTCCGTCCACCACCACCGTCGCGCCCGGAGCGGGCCTGAAGACGACCGTGCCGGTTGGCCGGAGCTTGCCGGGATCGACGCCAACGAGCTGCTCGGGGTACGTTCCCGCGGCGATCTGCACAGTGTCGCCCGGTCGCGCAAGGCGGTAGGCGCGGTCGAAGGAGTTGCAGGGTGACCCCCGCCTGCAGCTGCTCTCAGGCGAACCGTCCACGGCCACGAAGAGGGTGCTCGGCGGCTTGGGGTGCTGGGTGAAGAGGTGCCGCCCACCAGGGCTAGAGAGAGCAATGCGATGAGCGACAAGCGTCGCAACTCCGATAGAGTACAGACAGGCGCGGACTGGAGGCGGTCGGCCGACGGCGGGGCACCACTATGCTCCGGTTCTGGGCTAGCGCGTACATGCCTCCTAGCCATCGGGCTAGTGCGCGTCCGGGGCGTCGATGGTATGTCTGTGACTATGCGAACTCTCGTCACCGGCGGCGCCGGTTTCATCGGCTCCCACCTCGTCGATCGTTTGCTGGCTGACGGAGACGATGTCGTCGTGCTCGACAGCCTCGAGGAGCAGGTGCACGGCGGTGTCCCCTATGAACCGCCGGTCGGGGTCACCTTCGTGCATGGCGACGTCGGAGACGCTGCGCGCGCTGATGAGGCGCTGGAAGG
>JACDAN010000029.1 GCA_013695385.1 Actinomycetota bacterium
GGCGGCGACTTGCCGGGCACTCCGTCGACCGTCCTCGATCTCACCGGGCCGGAGCCGATCGTCGTGCGAGAGGGCGCCGTACCCGTGGGGGAGGCGCTCAGCCGGCTCGCCGAGCTCTCGGCGGACGCCCCAGGCTGACGAAGACGCGGACACGGGAGCCGCGAGCCAGCCGCGCGCCCGCCCGGCTTCGGCGCCTGGGCGAGAACGCGGCCGTACGGGACCTTCAGCGAGTAGAGCCGCTTGGTGACCGCAAGGCGGCACCCGGCACGAGGCGGCGGGGCAAACCGGAGGCGGTGCGGCGGCGATCGTCCACCACCGCTCCGCCGGCGACTTGTTCGTGTGCCGGGGTTACGATGCCCGTATGGCGGTCGTGCAGGAGACGCTCCACCAGCTCCGCACAGCAGGCCTCGCCGACGTCGACCCGGAGATCGCTGAGCTGCTCGGTCGTGAGCTGGAGCGGCAGCGTGGGCAGATCGAGCTCATCGCCTCCGAGAACTTCACCTGGCCGAGCGTTCTCGAGGCCGTGGGGAGCACGCCGACGAACAAATACGCCGAGGGATATCCCGGAAAGCGCTACTACGGGGGCTGCGAGGTCGTCGACGAGATCGAGCAGATCGCCATCGATCGCGCAAAGGCCCTCTTCGGCGCAGACCACGCGAACGTCCAGCCGCACGCGGGCGCTCAGACGAACATGGCCGTGTACATGGCGGCCCTCCAGCCGGGGGACACGATCCTCTCGCTCGAGCTCTCGCACGGAGGTCACCTGACGCATGGCCTGAAGGTCAACTTCTCCGGCCGGCTGTACACGATCGCCCACTACGGCGTCTCTCGCGAGACCGACATGGTCGACTACGACGACATCCTGCACCTCGCGAAAGAGCACCGCCCGAAGATGATCGTCTGTGGCGGGTCGGCCTACCCGCGCACCATCGAGACCGATCAGTTCCGGCGCATCGCCGATGAGGTCGGAGCCCTGCTCCTCTGCGACATGGCGCACTTCGCCGGGCTCGTCGCGGCCGGTCTTCACCCGAACCCGGTGCAGCACTGCGACTTCGTCACCTCGACGACCCACAAGACCTTGGCTGGGCCGCGCGCAGGCTTCATCCTCTGCCGGGAAGAGCACGCGCAGGCCGTCGACCGCGCGGTCTTTCCGGGCATGCAAGGGGGCCCGCTCGAGCACACGATCGCCGCCAAGGCCGCGTGCTTCCGGATTGCGGCAACCGAGGCTTTTCGCGACTACCAGCGCCAGGTGCGCGCAAACGCCGACACCCTGGCCGAGACGATCATGGGCGGAGGCCTCGACGTCCTGACCGGCGGCACGGACACCCACCTCCTCCAGCTCGACCTTCGGAAAACCGAGTGGACAGGAAAGGACGCCGAGGAGCGGCTCGACGAGGTCAAGCTGACCGTCAACCGCAACACCGTCCCGTTCGACGAGCGGCCGCCGACCGTCGCCTCCGGCATCCGGATCGGCACCCCCGCGGCGACGATGCGTGGGTTCGAGGAGGACGACTTCCGGGAGGTCGGACGCGTGATCGTGGAGGCGCTTGCGGACGGGGCTGACACGGGCGCCCTTGCTGCCCGCTCGGCCGCCCTTTGCGACAAGCACCCGCTCTACCCGGGCTTCCGCGGCTTCACGACCTACGTCGCGTGAGCGCCGTCGCGACCGACCGGTTGATCGAGGTCAAGCATCCGCTGGTGCAGCACAAGCTGTCCTACCTGCGCGAGAAGGACACGCCCACCGTCCACTTCCGCAAGATCGCCAACGAGGTCACGCTCCTCCTGACCTACGAGGCGACGAAGGATTTCCCGACGGAGGACATCGAGATCGAGACGCCCCTCGAGTGGACCACCGCCCAGCGGATCTCGGGCAAGAAGGTGGCCGTCTGCCCGGTCCTCCGCGCCGGGATGGGGATGCTCGACGGCGTGCTCTCCCTGGTATCGGGGGCGCGAGTCGGCTTCATCGGCCTCTACCGCGACGAGGAGACGCTCGAGCCCGTCGAGTACTACGTGAAGCTCCCGAACGATCTGGCCGACCGCGACGCGATCGTCCTCGATCCGATGCTCGCCACCGGTAATTCCAGCGCGGCCGCGATCGCCAAGGTCAAGGAAGCCGGCGCCCGCTCGGTCACCCTCGTCTGCCTGGTTGCGGCGCCGGAGGGGATCGACCGCGTGCACTCGGCCCATCCCGACGCCCGGATCGTCACCGCATCGGTCGACCGTGGGCTCAACGAGCGCGGGTACATCGTCCCCGGCCTGGGCGACGCCGGAGACCGCCTCTACGGCACGAAATAGAGCCCGTGGAGACGCTTCGCGACAGCCCGGAAGTCCTCTGGGGCTTCCTGCTCGCGCTCGGGGTGGTGCTCCTGCTGACGCCCGGTGTCGGCCGGTTCGCCCGGATTCTCGGTGTCGTCGACGAGCCCGGGGATACCCGCCGGGTGCACACGCACCCGGTGCCGCGGCTGGGCGGGATCGCGCTTCTCCTCGGCATCTTCGTGCCGGCCCTCGCCTTTCTCGCCCTGGACGGCCCTTTCCGCGGGATCCTGCTCGGCGCTGCGATCGCCACGACGGTCGGGGCGATCGACGACTTCCGAGGACTACCCTGGTGGGGCAAGCTCGCAGGGCAGCTCGGTGCCGGCTCGGTCGCGATCGGATTCGGCGTCACGGTCGACCGGTTCACGTTTCCGGGTTTCGGAAGCCAGGAGCTGCCGGAGTGGCTTGCGGGCGGAGCCACGCTGCTCTGGGTGGTCGCGATCATGAACATGGTCAACTTCCTCGACGGGATGGACGGGCTCGCGGCCGGGATCTGCGCCATCGCCGGCTCGACGTTCGCGGTCATCGGCCTCTCCCTCGGCGCGCCCGACGCGGCGCTGCTCGCCGCGATCGTCGCCGGCGCCTGCTTCGGCTTCCTCCACCACAACTTCTACCCGGCGCGGATCTTCATGGGGGACTCGGGAGCGCTCCTGCTCGGCTTCCTGCTCGCGACGCTCTCCGTCGAGGGTCTGGTCAAGACGGCCGCGTTGGCAACGCTCGTCCTTCCGCTGCTCGTCCTCGCGATCCCGATCATCGACACGTCGTTCGTCGTCGCGAAGCGACTGAAGTACGGTCAGCCGCTCTACACCGCCGATCGAACGCACTTGCATCACCGCTTCATGAACATCGGCTTCTCCCAGACACGGGCTGTGACGTACATGTACGGCTGGTGCTTGGTGCTCGCTGCAGCGGCGCTCGCAACCCGATTCCTGCCGCCTCGCCCGCGAGGTGACTGGGATCTCTCGAACTCCGTGATTGCCGGCGTCATCGCGCTCTTGGCACTCGGTGCCTCGGTCTACATCGCCTATCTCCTCGAGATCATCAAGCTCGCGAACCCACGGCTCCGGCGGCGGGAGGAGCAGGCTCGCACCGACGCTGACCGTCGGATCGCGTAGATACAAACCTCCGCGTTTTAGACGAAGCCATGCGGGTTTGCGCTGTCACAAGCTTTGGTATGCTCGGCACGGAATGGAGCGCCCCCATCGCGAGTCACTCGACCCCGCTGGGGCGGGGGCCGTTCTCGTGGGAACCACGGCTGTGAGCATCGGGCTCGGAGCGCTGATCGGCTGGGCCGCCGGGTCGTGGCCCCTGGGTGCCCTCGGCGGAGCGGTCGTCGGAATCCCCGGAGGCGTGTTCGCCGTGTATCGGCGCTATCGGGGGGTCTTCTCGTGAGGGACGTGTGGGCAACGCCTCGCTCGATCCCGAGCCGCCTCACTCCGATCGCTGCGGGCGCTGCGGTCATCGGCCTCGCGCTGCCGGTCTTCGGCGTGGCCGGCTGGCCGCTCCGCGGCTGGGCGCTCGGAGCGATCCTCTGGGTCGGCGCGCAGGCCCTCGGGTTGCTCCTCTCCCGTCTCAACCTGGGTGCCGACAACCTCGCCGCCTCGGCCGTGATGGGAGTGGGGATGATGTTCCGGCCGGTGGCTGTGATGGTCGTCGTGATCGCGGTCGCCGCGTCCGACGCCGCGATCGGTGTCGCCGCGGGCCTCCTCTACGCCCTCGCCTACAGCCTCGAGCTCGGCGTCTCGCTGCTCGCCTACTTCGGGAGCCCGGTGCGGCGATGAAGCGGGCGCTCGCCTCTTTCACCACCCTCGTACTGGTGTTTCCAGCGACGGCGCTCGCCTCGACGGTCGAGGGCGGGGAGGAGGAAGAGAAATTCGACCCTTCACACGAATGGCTTCTCCACGACTGGATCCCGATCCACCTTGGCCCCATAAACCTTTCGATCACGAAGGCCGTCGCCTACCTGATCCTCGCTTCGCTGCTGACCATGCTGATCGGCTGGTTCCTCATGCGTTGGAAGCTCGGGACCGACCCTGACAACCGACAGACCGCGGGAGAGTGGATCTACGAGATCGCGCAGACGCAGGTCGCAGAGCAGGGCCTCCCCTCGAAGGCGATCGCGCGCTGGTTCCCGTACGTCGCCTCTCTGCTGATCTTCGTCTTCGTCGTGAACATGATCGGCTTCATCCCGCTGCCGTTGTCGGACGAGAAATTCACGATCGGCGGCGTCGAGCTGCCGACGCTCGGGATCTACGCGGCGACCTCGACTCTCTCGGTCACCCTGACCCTCGCCCTGCTGACGTTCGTCTTCACGCACGTCGAGGGGATTCGCAACAACGGAGTGCGCGGATACTTCAAGAGCTGGATCCCTGAGGTACCGAAGGCGATGTATCCGCTGATCGTGCCGCTCGAGATCCTCGGGCAGTTCATGCGGCTGATCTCACTGTCCGTCCGGCTCTACGCCAACATGCTGGCGGGTCACATGCTGATCCTGACGTTCATCGGACTGATCTTCGTCCTCGAGAACGTTTTTCTCGCTGCCGTCGCAATCCCGTTCGCGTGGGCCTTCTACCTGTTCGAGGTTCTGATCGTGGTCGGGATCCAGGCCTATATCTTCGCCGCTCTGACAGCCATCTACATCGGCTCGGCCATCGAGCCGGAGCACTAACGAAGGAGGAGAAATGAACTTCGCTGCAATCCTGGTCGCCGCGGCCGAGGACGGCGCCGACGCCGGCAAAGCGGTCGCGCTTGCGCTCGGCATCGGCCTCGGTGCCTTGGGCGCAGGCGTCGGAATCGGGAACATCTTCGGCTCGATGATCCAGGCCGTCGCTCGCCAGCCGGAGCTTCGCGGTGAGCTCCAGGGCATCCAGTGGCTCGGCTTCGCACTCACCGAGGCGGTCGTCTTCTACGGTCTCATCGGCGGCCTCCTGGCCTTCGTCCTGGTCTAGCCCGATGTCCGCCGTCTTCGCCGCCAATCCGCTCATCGAGGTCGCGCCCGGCCTCATGATCTGGACGCTGATCACCTTCGGGCTCGCCTTCGCGTTCCTCAAATGGAAGGTCTTCGGGCCGGTGCAAGCAGCGATCGACGCGCGCCGGCAGCGAATCCGCGAGGCGATCGAGGAGGCGGACAAGGCCCGCGCCGACGCCCGCCGGCTGCTCGAGGAGCACCGATCGATGATGCAGGAGGCCCGGGGCGACGCCGAGCAGATCCTCGCCGAGGCGCGTCGGGTCGGCGAGTCGCAGCGCGAGCGGATGCGCGAGGAGCTCGAAGCCGACCGCCAGCGGCGGCTGGACGAGACGAGCAAGCAGATCGAATCCGAGACTCGGCGCGCGCTCGAGCAGATCCGCGCCGAGGTGGCGGAGCTCGCGCTCCTGGCCACCAGCAAGGTCACCGGCAAGGTCTTGACGGGAGACGACCACCGCCGGCTGATCGACGAGGCGATCGGCGAGCTCGACTTCTCCCGGCTCGAGCGAGCCCGATGATCCGAGGAGGCCTAGCGTGGCGGTAGCGCAGCGCATCTATGCAAACGCGCTCTTCGCCGCTGCCAAGGAGCAGGGCCGGCTCGATCCTGTTCGCCGAGAGCTCGGGGAGTTTGCAGAAGCTGTCGACTCGGTGCCGGAGCTTCGCGGCCTGCTCACGAATCCGGAGCTCGACTCTCGAGCCAAGGTCGATGTCCTCCGGGCTGTGCTCGCCGACGCCGATGAGCTCGTGCGGAACTTCCTGCTGCTGATCGCGGAGAAAGGGCGGGCCGAGGACCTCGCCGGGATCGTCGAGGAGTTCGAGGCGCTCGTCGCCGCCGAGGAGGGAATCCTCGAGGTCGAGCTGACGACGGCCGTCGAGCTCTCGGACGAGGATGCCAAGGGCATCCTCGAGCAGATCGAACGCTTGTCCGGTCGTAAGCTCCGGGCGACGCGCACTGTCGATCCCGAATTGATCGGAGGATTCGTACTCCAGGCCGGATCGCATCGCGCCGACGCGAGCGTGCGGTCGCGCCTGGAAGGCCTAAGCAGACAGATGACCGGAATCGGAAGGAGCTAGTTCTTTTGCGCCTGAGACCAGAAGAGATCACGTCGATCCTGCGCGACCGGATCGAGCACTACGACGTCGAGACCGACCTCGCCGAGGTCGGCACGGTCCTCCAGATCGGCGATGGGATCGCCCGGATCCACGGGCTCGAGAACGCCGTCGCCCTGGAGCTGCTCGAGCTCGAGCACGGTGTCACCGGAATCGCCCTCAACCTCGAGGAGGACAACGTCGGCGCAGCGCTCTTCGGCGAGTGGGAGCACGTCAAGGAGGGCGAGCCGGTTCGCCGAAGTGGCCAGGTGGCGAGCGTCCCGGTCGGCGACGAGCTGATCGGACGGATCGTCAACCCGCTGGGGATCCCCCTCGACGGAGGGCCGCCGATCGAGACGAGCGAGCGACGCCCGCTCGAGTTCAAGGCTCCCGGCGTGATCGAGCGCCAGCCGGTCACGGAGCCGCTCCAGACCGGCCTGAAGGCGATCGACTCGATGGTCCCGATCGGCCGCGGCCAGCGCGAGCTGATCATCGGCGACCGCTCGACGGGCAAGACCGCGATCCTCGTCGACACCATCCTCAACCAGCGCGGCGGGGACGTCGTCTGCATCTACATCGCCATCGGACAGAAGGCCTCGACGGTGGCTCAGGTCTATGAGCGGCTGCGGGAGGCGGGGGCGATGGACTACACGATCATCGTCTCGGCGTCGGCCTCGGAGGCGGCGCCGATCAAGTGGATGGCACCGTTTGCCGGTTGTGCGATGGGCGAGTACTTCCTGTACAACGGCAAGCACGCGCTGATCGTCTACGACGACCTGACGAAGCATGCCGACGC
>JACDAN010000060.1 GCA_013695385.1 Actinomycetota bacterium
TCGTGCACGGACCGGTGCCAGTCCCGACGAACGCATGCCTCGTGCCGGGCGGACAATGGACGAAATCCCATTGGCGGAGCGGGCGCTCATCCCCTTCGATGATCAGGATCGCCTCCCCCGCGAGGACTTCCTCGTGCTCTCGGGCGAGGCTCTGCTGATCATCGAGGGCGAGGAGCGGCCATTGCGGCAGTGGGACTTCGTGCACTGTCCCCCCAAGACACAGCATGTGATCGTCGGAGCCGGAGACGGCCCCTGCACCGTCTTCGCCGTCGGCGCGCTAGAGCATCACACAGTCCGCCTTCCCGACGGCACCCTCGACGGTGCCCCGGACTGGGGCGCCTATACGGTGGACGAGGCTGCGCTCCGGCACGGCGCCGGCGTCGAGGAGGAGACGACCGACGCGGAGCAGGCATACGCCCGGTTTCCGGAGCCCGAGCCGACGCGATACCGCGACGGCTGGCTCCCCGGTTAGCTAGACGCAAAAGGACGCTAGAGGCGGAGCGCTCCGCCGGTGCAAAGCCCCAACGTCAACTCTTCGACCGGCCTCACAGCAGCTGCGGCGAGTCGGACACCCGTCGGCTCAGAGCCTGTCCCTGATCCCTGCTAGGCCGCGCTCGATGTGCGCCGGCTGGTTCGTGAACAGGCCGTAGTGCGTCTCGTACCAGGGTGCGAGCCGGTGGTAGAACCGGGCCCGGCGGCGGAGGTCGGGATCGACGTCCCAGTCCGCGAATGGGCCGTTGAGCAGCCAGGCGTAGTCGAGGGCAGGATCGCCCAGACGCGTGTCACCCCAGTCGATCACGCCGGCGAGGCGGCCGTCGCGCACGAGGAGATGCTCAGGACCGAGGTCGGCGTGGAGGAGCGCCGGCTCGAAGTCCACGAGCGTCTCCGCGTCGCCGAAGAGTCGCTTCGCCTGTACGCGCCGGTCTTTGTCGAGGAAGGGGAGCACGAGCCGTTCGAACTCCGCGCACTGATCGCGGTAGGCCTCGACCCAGTCGGGACGCTCCACAGGAAGCCCGGACGGGTCGAGCGCATGGAGCGCCTCGAGGAACGCGCGGACGCCGTCGGCGTCCTCGTCGACGAGCGGCTCGCCGCGGATCAAGCGGTAGCCGACGAAGAGCGGGTTGCGCGAGACGTGCTCGAACGAGGGCACGTCCACCGAGAGCGCAGGAGCAAGCGCCGGCAGCAGCACGATCTCGAGCTCGAGCGCCTCCTCGACGGCTGAGCGCCGCGGAAAGCGGAACACCCAGTCGTCGTCGACGATCGCTACCTCGAAGTCGTACCCGTCGTCGATCTCGAGAATCGTCCTCGGGCTGCGTCCAAGCGCATCGGCGATCAGCCGGTGGCGGTCGGTAGTCACTCGCGCATGGTGTCTGACACCGCTGAGCGGTGTCACCCGCCCAGAATAGGATCCAGGCATGATGGACTGGTTCGTCCGCAACGCCCGCGAGGCATGGTGGACGGAGAACGAGCTCGGCGCGTTCTGCGGCTTCGAGGACGACGACGTTCGGTTCCCGGAGCTCGGGATCAACCTCAACGTCCTCCAGCCGGGCCGGCCGATGTGCATGTATCACCGCGAGGCGTACCAGGAGGACTTTCTCGTGCTGCGCGGAGAGTGCCTGCTGATCGTCGAGGGTCAGGAGGTGCCGCTGAGGCAGTGGGACCTCTTCCACTGTCCGCGGGACGTCGCACACGTGATTGTCGGCGCTGGCGCGACGTCGTCGCTCGTGCTCGCCGTCGGCAGCCGCGTCGGTCCAGACGTCTGCGTGTATCCCGTCGACGACACGGCCCTCGCGCACGGTGCAGGCGTCGAGGTCGAGACGCCGGAGCCGGCGGAGGCGTACGCGCGCTTTACGCGGCCCGCGCCGGTGCCCTTCCGCGGGGAGTTCCTCTCGGGCTAGCGGAGTCGCAAGTCCCGTGCCGTCACGCGAGGCGGCGAAAGAACCCGACCGTGGTTCTTTCGCGCCTCGAACGAAACAGACAGGGCTGACCTCTCCCTCACAGAGGCCAACGAGATCCGGGATGCGATTGGCGAGGAACTCGCGGCTACCGGGGTCGACGAAGAATCCAATACCGTGAACAAACGCGGTCGGATGCTCGATCACCCTGGCTCGCGTCTGTCAGCAGGTGCCCAGCCACACCGCGCGGAGATCGCAAAGCTCCTCGTTCACCGCTCAGCACGCAGGCGCGGCATTGCCCAACTTCTTATGGAGCGCGCCGAGGCAGAGGCGCGAGCGGAGGGCAAGACGCTGCTCGTG
>JACDAN010000063.1 GCA_013695385.1 Actinomycetota bacterium
CCTCCGGGCCGCTCTCGGACTTCGACGGTGAGATCGTCGACGTGCAGGCCGACTCGCAGAAGCTCAAGGTGCTCGTGGACATCTTCGAGCGCCAGGTCCCGGTGGAGCTGGGCTTCGACCAAGTCAAGAAGATGGACTAGCCATGGCAAAAAAGGTTCTGACACTCATCAAGCTGCAGATCCCCGGTGGGCAGGCGAACCCTGCGCCCCCGGTGGGCCCTGCTCTCGGGCAGCACGGCGTCAACATCATGGAGTTCTGCAAGGCCTTCAACGCACAGACGGCGCAGGAGAACGGCCGGATCACACCCGTCGAGATCACGGTCTACGAGGATCGGTCGTTCGACTTCATCACGAAGACACCGCCGGCCGCCGTCCTGATCAAGGAGGCGCTGCGAGTCGAGAAGGGCTCCGGCGAGCCGAATCGCGAGAAGGTCGGCCGCCTCACGCAGAGCCAGGTTCGCCAGATCGCCGAGGTGAAGATGCCCGACCTGAACGCCCGCGACATCGACGCCGCGGCATTGATCATCGCCGGCACCGCGCGCTCGATGGGAGTCGACGTCGAATGACGCAACACGGCAAGAACTACCGGAACTCTCGGGCCGCGATTGACAGGGAGCAGGTCTACAGCCCCGCGCAGGCCGTCCGGATCCTCAAGGCCTGGCCCGAGCGCAAGTTCGACGAGACGATCGAGGTGCACTTCAACCTCGGCCTCAACGTGCGCCACGCCGACCAGCAGCTTCGCGGGACGCTGATGCTCCCGCACGGCACCGGCCGCGAGACGCGAGTCGCCGTCTTTGCCGAGGGCGAGAAGGCGAAGGAGGCGCAGGACGCGGGCGCCGACGTGGTGGGCAGCGCCGATCTTGCGAAGCAGATCGAGGACGGCTTCGACGACTTCGACGTCGCGATCGCCACGCCGGATCAGATGGGCAACGTCGGCAAGCTCGGCCGTATCCTCGGTCCCCGAGGGAAGATGCCGAACCCGAAGACGGGCACCGTCACCTTCGACCTTGCGAAGGCGGTCGGCGAGGCGAAGGCCGGCAAGCTCGAGTACCGCACCGACCGCGGGGCCAACGTCCACGTGTCGATCGGCAAGCGGAGCTTCGACGAGCGGACGCTGGTCGAGAACTACGCGGCGCTGCTCGAGGAGATTCATCGGGCGAAGCCGTCCGCGGCGAAGGGCCGGTACATCAACCGCATTACGCTGACCAGCACCATGGGCCCGGGGATCCACGTCGACCCGGCCCGCACGAGAGGCATCGTGGAAGAGCTCGAGGAGGAACAGGCCGAGGCCGTAACCGCGTAACGCCAGTCGCCAGAGACAGTTGGCAGCTCCCCCTGGGGAGCGGAAGTCCAGCCGAGGCGCGGCCGAGAAAGGCAGTCACCTGCCTCGCTCCGGCCCGCCCATCGGCGGGCCCGATTCGTGAAGGAGGAGGTGATTCGATGCAGAGATCCGAGAAAGAGCGCCTGGTCGCCGAGCTGACCGAGCGCCTGAAGACCACAGAGACGCTGATCGTTGCGGACTACCGGGGCCTGTCCGTTACCGCCCTGGACAACCTCCGCGGCCAGTTGCTCGAGCACGGAGCGCGCTTCCAGGTCGTGAAGAACACGCTGACCAGGCGGGCCGCCGAGGAATCCGGGTCGGACGCCCTGCTGGCGTTGCTGGAAGGCCCGACGGCGATCGCGTTCCTCGAGTCGGACGGCGACCCTGTCGCCGTGGCCAAGGCGCTGAGCACGGTTGCCCGCGAGACGAAGGTGCTCACGATCCGCGGCGGCATCTTGGCGGGGACGCAGATCGGGGAGGACGAGGTCAAGAACCTTGCAACTCTTCCGCCGGCCAACGTGCTGCGAGCCCAGCTCGTCAGCGCCGTCGCCGGGCCGCTGATCATGGTCGTCGGCTTGTTCACGGCGCCGCTGCGCGACTTCGTGAACGTGCTCGACGCCCGCATCAAGCAGCTCGAGGAGCAGGGCGGAGCCGAGGAAACGACGCCGGAGGCTCCGGCCGAGGAGGCGCCCGCCCCTGAGGAGGCGGCTGCGCCGGAGGAGGCACCGGAGGCAACGCCGGAGGAAGCCCAGGTGGAAACGGAAGAGACCCCAGAAAGACCCCAAGACGAAGCAGCGTCGGCCGAAGCCGAGCCGGCTTCGACCGAGACAGAGGAGGAATAGGCATGGCGAAGGTAGACACCGGAAAGGTCGTCGAGCAGCTGGGCGGCATGACCGTCCTCGAGCTCGTCGAGCTGAAGAACAAGCTCGAGGAGGAATGGGGCGTCACGGCAGCAGCTCCGATGGCGATGGCCGCCCCGGCGGCTGCGGGCGCGGGAGGCGACGACGCGGCCGCCGAGGAGCAGACGGCATTCGACGTCGTCCTCACGGCTGCGGGCGGCCAGAAGATCCAGGTGATCAAGGTCGTCCGGGCCGTCACGGGCCTGGGCCTCAAGGAGGCCAAGGATCTGGTCGACGGGGCGCCCGCCCCGGTCAAGGAGGGCGTGCCTCAGGACGAGGCGGACACGATCAAGGGCCAACTCGAAGAGGCCGGCGCCACAGTCGAGATCAAGTAGCTCGACTCAGGGCTGTTGAGGCGCGTCGCCCCGGCGGCGCGCCTCATTGCGCAGCAGCACCCCTGGAGTCTTGCGCGTCTCGCCAGATCCGTCTATGGGCCGAACGGCTTATTTAAAGATCTTGTAAGGCCTACGCGTGCTCCCCCCTCCGGGTCACGCAGCGTGAGACCGGAGCGCCGACGATGAGGGCATGAAACTACGGACAGCACTACTTACGTTGCTCGTGGCGGCGCTGGCCTTCTCGGCTGCGGCGTTCGCGGGCGAAGGCCCCGTCAAGCCGGAGAAGATTCGGCCTGATCGGTCGGCCGCGTGCCACCGCGGTCATGTCGCCCTCAAGGGCACCTTCATGGTCGCCGGCACCGACTCGTTCACGATGAACGTCCTCAGGGCGAACCGGCACGGCCGGAAGCTCAAGGGCGAGCAGACCATCAACGTGGACGCCAAGACGAAGATGAAGCGCAGAGGCAAGGAAGGCAGCGCGTCTCTCGCCGACCTCGTCAAGGACGACCGGCTGCACGTTCTCGCTCGCTGCGTGGCCGGCGAGACCGCGGGGAGCTTCACGCTCCAGGCACG
>JACDAN010000132.1 GCA_013695385.1 Actinomycetota bacterium
CCGACCTACCACCTCGCGAGCGTCGTCGACGACCACGACTTCGGCATCACGCACGTCGTGCGCGGGGCCGATCACCGTGCGAATACCGAGCTCCAGCAGGAGCTGACGCGCGCGCTCGGCTTCGAGCCGCCCGAGTACGTCCACCACGGGTTGTTGCTCGGCGAGGACGGGAAGAAGCTCTCCAAGCGGAACAGTCCGATTGCGACGATCGCCGATCTTCGCGAAGCGGGCATCCCGGCTGCGGCGGTGCGTGCGTACCTCGAGGAGCTGGGCGAGCCGGCGCACGATGTCCACCTCGACCTGCCGCGCATCCGGCGCCTGGCCATCGACGCCATCGCCTCGATGCCGGACGAGGAGCTGGCCGGCCACGCCGACGCGCCCATCGAGCTCGCGCGGGCGCTGCGGGGCGCTCGTGACCTCCTCGAGGCGCGCGAGACGGCGAAGGCGATCCTCGAGCCCGTGCCGGTGACTTTGCCGGCAGAGGCTCGTCCCACGCTGGAGCGGTTCGCCGAGCTCCGCGCGAACGGCCTCGACGGGAAGGAGATCGTCCGCGAGCTCAAGGCGGTCGGCGGCGACCTGAAGGCCCTGCGGCTCGCGCTGACCGGCGCCGAGCGCGGTCCGGAGCTCTGGACGGTGATCGCCGCGCTGTCGCCGGACGAGGCGCTGCGGAGGGTGAATGCGGCTCTATAACGCGCTGTAGGAAGAACGCCTGCAAATGGGCGACTTCGAAACGAACTGCAAACGTTGGTGCCGTCGCCGAACCTGCCCCTATCATCGGAAGCATGAGCGGCTTCGACCCGGAGGACATTCGTGACCTGAACAGTCGCTTCGGGGGCATCCAGCTCGGGCACGAGTTTGCTGCCTACGACGCTGTTGTTGAACGCGCCTGGCAGGCAGGAGGCGGTGATCCAGGGAGGTTCCTCGAGGCTATCGACCTCGGCGAGCTTCATGAGGCACTGATGAAGGCGTCTCCTGATGCTCTCCAGGTCACGATCCTTGCCGGACGAATTGTTCAGCTTACGAGAGACGGCCGTCTCGGCCCGGTGAGCGAGCAGGACAGGTAGTTCATCGTGGACGGCTGGCATCAGTCCGTCCGACAGCGCAGTCAGGATCACACACGTCGCTTCCAGGCGTGCTGCTCTGGCCTTCCTTGCCAACGTCACCCGCGTGGGGCATCGTCTCGCTCGTGGGGGCACTCCGCTACGCCCGGGATCGAATAGGTGGAGCGTTCAACTCATGGGTCGAGGGGTTGATCGTCCTCGGCGGGGTTGGTCTCGCGCTCCTCGTTTGGCGCGTTCTTAGGCCACATCTGTCGGATGACGTGTCGCTACCGACGTGGGCGTTCGCCGCGATCCTCGGGATAGGCCTTGCCATCCTCGCTATCCAAGGTCTTCGACTGCGTGCGCGAGGTTGGCACGTCGAGGGCGTGACCAACATCGCCATCGAAATCGAGCAGCAGCGCGCGATCACCGTTGCCTACGCGGAAAGCCTGATCTCGATCCTCTATGCCTTCCGGCGAGTCGTTGACGGTGAGATCCCGGGCGTAACCATTAAGGAGTGGATCGAGGACGGCATGCTGGAGCCTGCCCGTGACCTAATCAGGACGAGGCAAGACGAAGACGTCCGCCTCTCGATCCTTGTGCCGGACGGCGACGAGTTCGTCATGGGCTTCGCTGCTGGGCACACGCTTGAGAGCAAGACAAACTTTCGCCTCAGGATCGACGATTCGTTCTCGAAGTGGGCGTACAGGAACAAGGAGATCGTCTGGTCGGGTGACCTCGAGAATGACGATAGGTTCATCCGCCACCCGAAGGCCACGCCGGAACGCGAGTACAACTCGATCATCTCTGTCCCAATCGAGATGGGCACGGACGTCGTCGCCGTCTTCAACGCGATCTTCACGGCGGGCAACGCCTTCGACGAGGCTGACCTCTTGTACGTTCGCCTAATTGGTGCGGTCATCGAGCTTGTCTGGGGCCTCACAGAAGGCCCGACGGACGCCTGACGGGCGTCGTCCGACGCCCTGCCTATTGTGCGACACTAAGTACGTGAGCAACGAGTGGGGGACTGCGATGACGGTGAAGAAGGGATCGGCGAAGCCTGGTCCGTCGAAGTCGTACGTGCGGATGCTTGAGGGCAAGATCACCTCGCAGAGGTACGCGAAGACGGTTGCACGTAGCGCGGGTGTCAAGACCGTCAAGAGGTAGTTAGGAACGTCAAGCGGGAGCGCCCTGCGCTTCCACGAAGTTGCCGCGAATCAGGTTCCACGACCTGAGGCACACGCACGCGACGCTCGCTCTACAAGCAGGCGTTCACCCCAAAGTCGTCCAAGAGCGTCTCGGGCACTCGGACATCTCGATCACGCTGCAGACGTACTCGCACGTGCTCCCAGAGATGCAGGAGGAAGCAGCGTCGCTTGTCGCGTCGCTCGTGTTCGGACGCTAGAACTCGTCGGGCGCTAGACGATCACTCACCCTGCAGGGGAGGTTCGGAAGCCAGGCGGCTGCGCGGCTCGTCACTCCCTGGCAGCGGCGCAACGTGGACGAACATGTCCTCAACGCTCGTAGTCCGCCGAACGAAGGTCAGGTCATGCTCGCCGTGGTGCTGCTCGTAACCGAGGGCCTTTAGCCTACTCGGCAAAGAAGTAGAGCTGGGGTAGGGCAAACGGCTGCCATCGAGATTCCGGCGGGACATCTCGATCACGAGTGGGACGTGCCGCAGTCGTCGGTGAGTCCAAGCCGCTCCAAGGGCGACTAGGAATGCGACTGCCATCACGAGGCCGCCGACCATGACCTCGCTGGTTCCAGTGTCGGTCGAGCCACGTCCGCTCAAAAGCGCCAAGTAGCCCACGCCCTGTAAGACAAACCCGAGCGCGAGGGAAGCCAGACCGGTGAGTGCATCGATTCGATCCCTCGCCGCGCTTACGGCCTGGTATGGATTCGATCCGTAGAACGACCCAGTGATGCGATTCAGTTCCGCTGGATCAGCGATCAGCCCTCGGGCGACGAGCAAGGCGCCCGCTAGGTCGAAACCGAGTCCGGTTGTAAAGAAGTCCGTCAGCTGTAGGTGATCAAGGATCATCGGGTTTACCCGAGACGGATCGTCCCGTCGAACTCCGGGCAATTGCAAACGAAACTGCAAACGAACGCATGACAAGAGGTCGATACGCTCTGTCACGACGACCACTGGTCAGCCTTAGAAACGCCTGCAAAACCCACACAGTGCGACACGCGATAACACAGACCGTCACACAGGCGAGCGATGCGGCTCTATAGCACCCTCGAGCGCGGGCTCGTCACCCTGCCCGAGCCGCCCGCGCAGCTCGGCATGTACGTCTGCGGTCCGACGGTGTATGCGCGTGCACACATCGGCAATGCGCGCCCGCCCGTCGTCTTCTCGTGGCTGGCGCGCTGGCTGCGCCTTCGCGGCTACGAGGTGACGCTCGTGCACAACATCACGGACGTAAACGACAAGATCTACGAGGCCGCGCCGGGCGCAAGCGCAGCGCGGGCCGAGGAGGCGACGCGCTGGTACCTCGAGGATACCGGCCGCTTCGGCCTGGACGAGATCGACCACTATCCGAAGGCGACTGAGACGATGGACGAGATCATCCGCTTCGTCGTCGACCTGGTCGGGCGGGACTTCGCCTACGAGGTCGCGGGGGATGTCTACTTCCGCGTCTCCCGCTGGGAGGAGTACGGCCGGCTCTCGGGCCAGAAGCCGGACCAGATGGAGGAGGAGGAATCAAACCCGCGCAAGGAGGATCCACGCGACTTCGCGCTCTGGAAGGCGAACAAGCCCGACGAGGACACCTGGTGGGACTCGCCGTGGGGACGTGGCCGGCCGGGCTGGCACATCGAATGCTCGGCGATGGCGGAGGCCCTGCTCGGGCCCGCGTTCGAGATCCACGGCGGAGGGCTCGACCTCGTCTTCCCGCACCACGAGAACGAGCTCGCGCAGTCGGGAGCGCTCGGATACGAGTTCGCGAAGATCTGGATGCACAACGGGATGCTCCGGTTCACCGGCGAGAAGATGTCGAAGTCGCTCGGCAACGTCGAGACGATCGCGGAGGTGCTCGATCGTTGGGGTACCGACACGACGCTCCTCTTCTTCCTCACCGCCCACTGGCGCAGCCCGATCGACTTCTCCGAGGATCGCATGGCAGACGCACGCGCGCGCGGCGATGGCCTGCGTGAGGTGTTCCGCAACCCATCGGAGCCGGCACCGGAAAGGGCGTGGCAGCAGTTCGCCGACGCACTCGACGACGATTTCTCGACGACCGAGGCGCTTGCGCGCGATCCGGCGCCCGTCGAGGAGGAGCGCTGGCAGGAGCTCGTGGCCGCACTCGAGGACGATTTCGACACGCCACGGGCGCTCGCCGTGCTGCACGACTTCGCGACGACGCGCCAGCTCGATCTGCTGACACGCGGCCTCTCGATCTTCGGGCTCGCCTCGCTTGCCGACCGTCCGTACGTCCCGGACGAGATCGCGAAGGTCGCCGAGCAG
>JACDAN010000138.1 GCA_013695385.1 Actinomycetota bacterium
GGCCCACGTCGTTCTAGGAAAGCGCCGTGTCGCCCGGTCGCGGCTCCACTACGCCCGTCTCGGGTGGGCCCACGACGGCCGGTCGGAGCGGGCGGAGGTAGAGCCACTCGTATGCGAGTGCGCCGAGAACTCCGCCGGCGAGCGGGCCGACGTACCAGACCCAGAAGTTGTCCCAGTTGCCGTCGAAGAGCTGCGGCCCCAACGCCCGGGCCGGGTTCATCGCGGCGCCCGTGATCGGGCCCGCCATCAGGGTGTCGAAGGTGATCGTCAGGCCGATCGCCAGGCCGGCGATCGACTTGAACGTCCCGCGTGGATCGGCTGCGGTGGCGAAGACGACCCAGACGAGGAAGAACGTCAGGATCGCTTCGAGGATCATCGCCGCCTCAGGCGCAATCCCAGGGCCCAGCGCGGGAGCTCCGAGAGTGCCCTCGAGGTCGCTGGGGAAGATCCACTTGACGAGCGGGACGGCGGCGACGGCCGCAGCAAACTGCGCGACCCAGTAGGAGAGCGCGATGATCGGAGACAGACGGCCGGTGACGAGAAAGCCCAGCGTCACGGCCGGGTTGAAGTGCCCGCCGGAGATGTGCCCGACCGCGGACGCCATCACGGCGATGACGAGGCCGCTCGCAAGGGCGACCTCGATCAGCCCGCTGCTGGCGCTTGGAGCCGCGACGAGGACGGTCCCCACGACGACGAAGACGAGCGCGAAGGTTCCGACGAACTCTGCCGCGGAACGGCGAAACACGTCGATCATCACAGTCTCGAGGGTATTGCGGGGGTCGGACGGTAGGACCGTCGTCCCCTGAAGATGGGCCGGACGGCCTATTGATCCGAGAGGAGCCGCCTGTCACGCTTCAGCCCGTGGAGAGGGAACAGGTCGCCAACGCCAGGCTGCTCTTCGCAGCGAGCTTCATCGCGCTCTGCGTGTTCGCCGTAGCGCTTCTCGGCGCAGCGGCCTAGAAAAACGCCCGCGGTTGCGGGCATTTCAGCGGCCGGCCGGCCAAGCCGACCGACCTCTTCTGGTCGGCGCCGACGAGGCGGCGCCTGAAGGCTGCGGGGCTAGGATTCGAACCTAGACTACTCGGTCCAGAGCCGAGCGTCCTACCTTTAGACGACCCCGCATCGGGGGCCGGGATTGTAGCCGCTAGGACGTCAGGCGCCTGTACAGGACGAACGGCGCAAAGGCGTAGAAGGAGACCATCATGACGTCGATTGCGAGCGTCGCGAGCCAGGCGCCCAAGACGTTCTCGAGCACGAGGTAGCCGATCAGGACGGGGATGAGCGCCACCCCGATGGCGAGCCCTGTGAGCAGCACGAAGATCGCCATCACCGGCCGTGTCTGCCCGCGCACGAGGGCGTTGGATCGGGCGAGCGCGCGGCGCCAGTCTGCTCCCTCGAGGACGATCAGCGGAACCACCAGCCCCCAGCGCGCAAGCAACACGAGGCCGGGGACGACGAGCGCGACCAGCCCGAGGAGGATCCCGACCCCGTCACGACGGTGGAGGCGATCAGATCGGGGAGCCTGCCGCCCGTCCTCCGGTAGCCCTCTAGGAGTGGGCGGTCTCCGGCGGCGACGTCGTGCACGATGGCGCGAGGACCCAGGGGTAGGCGACGACCGTCATGGCTGCAGTCGCGCCGACCCAGACCCACCAGCCCTGCTCGACGAACGAGAAGTCGGGATCCAGGAGGGTCACGCCCAGCTCGAGCGGTGCCAGGAGAACGGCGATGATCAGAAGCGTGCGCCAGAAGCGGGCGAGAAAGAGGCGCCACGTTTCGCCGACGACCTCGCGGATCACGGACTAGGCGACGTCGGCGGCCCAGTCCCCGTACAGGGCGGTGTAGAGCCCTCGACGGGCCATCAGCTCGTCGTGCGTGCCCTGCTCGACGACCCGGCCGTGCTCGAGGACGACGATCAGGTCGGCCCCGCGGATCGTGGACAGGCGATGCGCGATCACGAAGGCGGTGCGGCCGGCCAGGAGCGTCCGAAGCGCCTCTTCGATCTTGCGCTCGGTCCCGATGTCCACGGACGATGTCGCCTCGTCCAGGATCAGGAGACGGGGATCGGCGAGGAGCGCCCTGGCGAACGCGACGAGCTGGCGCTGCCCTAGCGAGAGCCGCGTTCCGCGCTCCTGGACCTCCGTTTCGTAGCCGTCCTCGAGCCGCATGATGAACTCGTGGGCGCCGACCGCCGCGGCGGAGGAGCGGATGTCTTCGATGGATGCGTCCGGTCGGCCGAAGGAGATGTTGTCGCGGACTGTCCCGGCGAAGAGGAAGCCCTCCTGCGGGACGATGCCGAGCTGGCGGCGAAGCGAGTCCTGCGTGATGTCGCGAAGGTCGATCCCATCGACGGTGATTCGTCCCTCGCGCGGATCGTAGAAGCGCGCGAGCAGCTTCGCGATCGTCGACTTTCCGGCTCCCGTGTGACCGACGAGCGCGACGGTCGTGCCTGCGGGAACATCGAGGTCGAGGCCGTGCAGCACCTCTGGGCCGGTCGCATACGAGAACCGTAGGCCTTCGAGGCGCACATGACCATCGATGCTCGGCAGCTCCCGAGCGCCGGGGAGGTCTTGCACCTCGGCCTGCTCGTCCATCACGTCCATGATCTTGTCGAGCGCCGCGACGGCGGCCAGGAACGTGTTGTAGAGCTGCGAGAGCTGCTGGATCGGATCGAAGAAGTTCGAGACGTAGAGGATGAACGCGAACAGCGTTCCCACGCTGATCTCCCCGCCTGCGAGGAGATAGCCGCCGTAGCCGAGGACGACGGCGGTGGCCACCGCCGACAGGAAGTCGACGAACGGGAAGTAGAGACCGTTCGTGACGACCGTCTGGTGGTTGGCTTCACGGTAGTGGTCGTTGACCTCCTGGAAGTGGCGCCGCCGCGCCTCTTCGCGCGTGAAGGACTGGACGACGCGCATGCCGGCAATGTCCTCGGCGAGCGTCGCCGTGACAAGACCGAGCCGCTCGCGGACGTCGCGGTACGCGCGTGACGAGCGGATTCTGAAGATCGCTGTTCCGATCGCCATCGCCGGCATCACACTCAGGGTGGCGAGGGCGAGACGCCAGTCGAGGTAGAAGAGCACGGCGGCAGAGCCGACGAGGATGAGCGTGTTCTGCACGAGCGTCGTGACGCCGTCGGTCACCAGCTGATCGAGTGCGTCGACGTCGTTCGTGAGGCGGCTGATGATCACACCGGCCCGGTTCCGCTCGAAGTACCCGAGCGAGAGCCCCTGGAGATGCCTGAAGAGCTGGTTGCGGAGGTCGGCGAGGATCCGCTCGCCGGTCCAGCCCGTGAAGTAGGTCTGTGCCGCGCTCGTCACGAGGTTCGCGACCCCGGCGACGACGAAGAGCAGGACGATCACCGTCAGCGCGTTCAGGTCCTGCTTGCGGAGCCCGTCGTCCAGGGCGAGCTTGGCGAGGAACGGCGGGGCGAGCGCGGTCAGGGTGGCGGCGAGCAGCGAGATGACGGCGAGGCTCGTCCGGAGCTTGTACGGCGAGGTCAGGCGCGCAAGCGTCGAGATCCGCCGAGCCGTTCGCTGCCACGACCAGTCCTCGATGCTGGCGTCCCGGTGCGCCGAGAGGTGCGAACCTGGCTGCCAGACCCTCATCGGCGCCGGCCGCCTGGTCGCTCAGACCCGTGTGCTAGGGAAGACCCCACCGCCCCGACCCATGGCTCGAGCCTAGTTCCAAAAACCGCGCGGGTGTGTGGCGACTCCGTGCCGAAAGCGTCACTGCGAGCCGCCGCCCGAGCCCACAGCGCGGTCACGCCGTCGCCTCCGCCCGGGCCTCGACGCGCTCAGCGAACTCCCGCTCGAGCAGCCCGTGATCGTGGATCTCGCGGTAGACGGCGCTCTTCTCCAGCAGCTCGTCGTGGGTCCCGCGGGCCGCGATCCGGCCGCGGTCGAGGACGACGAGCTCGTCGGCGAGCGCCAGGGTCGAGAGCCGGTGGGCGATAATGATCGTCGTCCGGCCTTCCATCGCCTCCTGCAGCCCGAGCCGGATCTTCGCCTCGGTCGTCGCGTCGACCGAGGCCGTCGCGTCGTCCAGGATCAGGATCCGCGGGTCGAGGATGAGCGCGCGTGCGATCGCGATCCGCTGGCGCTGGCCGCCGGACAGCGTGATGCCCCGCTCTCCGATCACGGTGTCGTAGCCCTCCGGAAGCTCGGTGATGAACTCGTGCGCCTGTGCGAGGCGCGCGGCGTGCTCGACCTCCTCCTGTGTGGCATCCGGGCGGCCAAATGCGACGTTCTCGCGAACCGTCGCCGAGAAGAGGAAGGGATCCTGCGCCACGATCCCGATCGAGCGGCGGAGCGAGACGAGCTTCGCATCCCGTACGTCCAGCCCGTCGACCGTAATTCGCCCCTCGGTCACGTCATAAAAGCGCGGGACGAGGGCGGCGAGCGTCGTCTTTCCCGATCCGGTGTGGCCGATCAGGGCAACCGTGCGTCCGGGCTCGAGGTCGAGGTCGATCGCGCTGAGGACCGGCCGCTCCGGGTCGTAGCCGAAGGTCACCTGCTCGAAGCGGACGCGCCCTTCTCCGGGCGGAAGCTCGGCCGCGGCCGAACGGTCCGTGACGTCCTCGGGCTCGTCCATGACCTCGAAGATCCGCTCGCCGGAGGCTGTTGCGCGCTGCGCCTGCCCGATCCACATGCCGAGCATGCGGAGCGGCATGACGAGCATCACGACGAGGACGTTGAAGAAGATGAACGAGCGGAGCGACAGATCGCCGCCCACCACCATCCTCCCGCCGACGAGCAGGACGATCGCCTGGGCGAGGAGCGGCAGGAAGGCGAGGACGGGCACGTAGATCGCGCGCTGCCGGTTCGCGTCGACGCTTCGCCCGAAGACGGACTCCGAACGTCTCGCAAACTTCTTCCCCTCGCTCCGCTCCTGCGCGAAAGCCTTGACGACGTGGACGCCGACGATGCTCTCCTCCGCAACGGTTGCGACGTCGGCCATCTTCTGCTGGACATCGCGGAGGACGGGGTGGGAGACGCTCGAGTAGCGGTAGGCGACGACCACGATCAGCGGTGTGATCGCCGTTGCCGCCAACGCCAGCCGCCAGTTCGCCACGTACATCACGGCTGTGACTCCCACGATCGTCGTGACGTGCTGGAAGAAGAAGATCAGGCCGTAGCCGAGGAAGAAGCGAACCGACTGCAGGTCGACCGTCGCGCGCGACATCAACTGGCCGGTCTGGTGCTTGTCGTAGAACCCGAACGAGAGCCGCTGGAGCTTCGCGTAGAGCGCATGGCGCATGTCGAACTCCACGCCGAGCGCCTGGCGGCCGGAGATCAGGCGGCGTCCCATCATCAGCAGGGCCCGGACGAGGCCCGCGGCGAGAATCCCGACCGCGATCCACCCGATCGTGCTGCGCTCGCCGCCGGTCGCCGCGCGCTGAAGGCCGTCGCCGGTGAGGAATGCCATCACGACGGCGGCGGCCTGCGAGCCGATCGCCAGCAGGATCGAGACGATGAGCGACAGCCTGTACGGCCTCAGGAAGCCGAGCAGGCGCGCGAAAGTACGGCGGTAGGTGGGCTCGCTCACCGAGCCAATCTAGCGACGGGCTGCGGCCTGTTGGAGCGCCGGTCGGAGATCCGACAGGCAGTGGAGGAACGCGTCCAGCGCGACCGTGGGCGGGCCGGCATTGCGCTTCCGTAAGACGACGATGCTGCGTGCGAGCGACGGAGCGTCGGCGAGGGTGACCGCGTTCAGCGTTCCGCCTTCGAGCTCGCCTGCGACTGCCGTGTGGGGGAGGAGCGCCACCCCGAGCCCGTGCTCGACCATCTTCTTCGCGGCGTCAATGTTGTCCAACTCCATGACCCCCCGCGGGACGGCGCCGAGCCGCTGGAAGAACTCGCTTGTCAGTCGGTGGTAGCTCGAGGTGCGGTCGAAGAGGATCAGCTGAACGTCGTTGATCTGCTCGGCGCCGACTCCGACCTGGCCGGCGAACGAATGCTCTGGATGGACGACGAGGACGAGCTCGTCGTCGTAGAGCGGGATGGCTTCGACATCCGGGTGCCGGAGCGAGCGTCCCAGACCGACTTGAACCTGTTCGCGCAAGACGAGCTCGAGCACCTCCTCGGAGTGCCCGGTGCGCACGGCGAGCGCAACCTTCGGGTTCGTGCGCCGAAAGTGCGTGAGGATCGTGGGCAGGACGTACGTGCTGACCGCCGGCGCGGCGCCGAGGTCGAGATGTCCCGTTTCGCCACGTGCGAGGCCAACGAGCACTCGACGCCCCATCGCCGCGGCATCGAGCGACCGCTCGGCATACGGGAGAAAGGTTCGGCCGGCCTCCGACAGCCGCATTCCACGGCCTGAACGAATGAACAGAATCGCGTCGAGCTCGCGCTCGAGTCCCTTGATCCGCGCGGTCAGCGTCGGCTGGGTCACGAACAAGGCCTCTGCCGCCTGGCTGACGCTTCCGCGCCGGGAAACCTCGACGAAGGCGTCGAGTTGCTCGAGCCGCATCCCGGAACAACTATAAAGAAGTTCTATGTCCTAGATCGAAACTTGCAGTTGGCATTATATCGGAGCGCCCCTAGGGTAAAGAGCCTCCATGAGCACCACGACCCACACGACCAAGGGCATCGACGTTCAGGCGCCGGTCGTCGGGCGCGGCGCGGAGCTTCTCACGCCCCAGGCGCTGGCATTCGTCGCCGAGCTGCAGCGGCGGTTCGGGCCTGAACGTCAGCGGCTCCTGGCCGCGCGCGTCGAACGCCAGGCCCGCCTCGACGTTGGAGAGCTGCCCGATTTTCTCGCGGAGACGCGCGAAGTCCGGGAGGGCGACTGGCGCGTCGCCCAGGCGCCGCCCGACCTGCAGGACCGCCGGGTCGAGATCACGGGACCGGTCGACCGCAAGATGGTCATCAACGCGCTGAACTCTGGAGCACGCGTCTTCATGGCCGACTTCGAGGACGCGAACTCCCCGACCTGGGCGAACAACGTCGACGGCCAGGTGAACCTGCGCGACGCCGTCGACGGGACGATCTCGCTCGATACCGGAAAGAAGACCTACGAGCTCGGCGAGAGCCCGGCCGTGCTGGTCGTCCGCCCGCGGGGTTGGCATCTCTCCGAGCGCCACGTGCTCGTGGACGGCGAGCCGGTCGCCGGCTCCCTCTTCGACTTCGGCCTCTACGTCTTCCACAACGGCGCCAGGGCGCTGGAGCGCGGTACCGGGCCGTACTTCTACCTCCCGAAGCTCGAGAGCCATCTCGAGGCGCGCCTCTGGAACGACGTCTTCGACTGCGCCGAGGAGGAGCTCGGGCTTCCGAAGGGCTCGATCAAGGCCACGGTGCTGATCGAGACCGTCCTCGCAGCCTTCGAGATGGACGAGATCCTCTACGAGCTTCGCGACCACATCGTCGGGCTGAACGCCGGCCGCTGGGATTACCTCTTCAGCCTGATCAAGAAGTTCCGATCCGGGTCGGAGACGATCTTGCCCGACCGGGCGCAGCTGACGATGACGACGCCGTTCATGCGTGCCTACACGGAGCTGCTCGTCAAGACGTGCCACCGGCGCGGCGTGCACGCGATGGGCGGGATGGCCGCGTTCATCCCGAGCCGCCGCGACCCCGAGGTCAACGAGCGCGCCCTGGCCAAAGTCCGCGAGGACAAGGTGCGAGAAGCCGGTGACGGGTTCGACGGAACCTGGGTCGCGCATCCCGACCTCGTGCCCGTTGCGATGGAGGTCTTCGACGAGGTGCTCGGTGGGCGTCCGAACCAGGTCGACCGGCAGCGCAACGACGTCTCTGTTGCGGCGCCAGAGTTGCTCGACCTACGCGTCGAGGGCGGCTCGGTCACCGAGGAGGGGCTGCGCGCCAACGTCAGCGTCGGGATCCGGTACATCGAGTCCTGGCTCCAGGGCGTCGGTGCTGCGGCAATCGACAACTTGATGGAAGACGCGGCGACCGCAGAAATCTCGCGCTCGCAGGTCTGGCAATGGGTCAGGCACGGCGAGTTCACGGCCGATCGCGTGAGAGAGGTGATTGCCGACGAGCTGCCCTCGGACGGCAGTGGGCGGTTCGAAGAGGCGCGAGAGCTCTTCGAGCGGGTGGCGCTGACCGACGATTTCGTCGAGTTCCTGACGCTGCCGGCGTACGAGTACATCGACTGAGGGGAGAGCGGCATGAACAGCAACGGCAACGGAACGAGCACACGCTGGGATGGGATCCAACGGGACTGGACCACCGCGGACGTCGAGCGGCTTCGGGGCTCCGTCCAGATCGAGCACACGCTCGCGCGGCGCGGAGCCGAGCGACTGTGGGAGTTGCTCCACACCGAGGACTACCTTCCGACACTCGGCGCGCTTTCGGGCTCGCAGGCCGTGCAGATGGTGAAGGCGGGCACGAAGGGGATCTACGTCAGCGGCTGGCAGGTTGCAGGTGACGCTAACCTCGCCGGGGACACGTACCCCGACCAGTCGCTCTATCCAGCGAACAGCGTGCCGGCGCTCGTGCGCCGCTTGAACCGGGCACTCGCTCGCGCCGACCAGATCGAGCACGCCGAAGGGAGTGTCTCGCGCGACTGGTTCGTCCCGATCGTTGCCGACGCCGAGGCCGGTTTCGGCGGCAACCTCAACTCGTTCGAGCTGATGAAGGGGATGATCGAGGCGGGCGCCGCCGGCGTGCACTACGAGGATCAGCTCGCGTCGGAGAAGAAGTGCGGCCACCTCGGTGGCAAGGTTCTCGTGCCGACCTCGCAGTTCATCGGGACGCTCAAGGCGGCGCGGCTCGCCGCGGACGTGATGGGCGTGCCGACGGTCGTGATCTCACGAACCGACGCCGACGCTGCCACGCTCCTGACGAGCGACGTCGACCCGGCCGACGAGGAATTCCTGACCGGCGAGCGGAGCCCCGAGGGGTTCTTCCGCGTCCGCGCAGGCCTCGAGCCGTCGATCAAGCGGTCGCTTGCGTTCGCGCCGTACGCGGACATCGTCTGGTTCGAGACGTCCACGCCGGACATGGGCGAGGCGCGGGAATTCGCGTCGGCGATCCACGAAAGGTTCCCGGGCAAGCTGATGGCCTACAACTGCTCGCCCTCGTTCAACTGGCGCAAGCACCTGAACGACGACGAGATCGCTGGCTTCCAGTCCACGCTCGGCGAGCTGGGCTACAAGTTCCAGTTCATCACCCTCGCCGGCTTCCATGCGGTCAACGCGTCCATGTTCGAGCTGGCGCGGGGCTACGTCGAAGAGGGGATGCCGGCCTATGTCCGGCTCCAGGAGCGCGAGTTCGAGCTGGAGGTCGAGGGTTACACAGCAACGCGCCACCAGCGTGAGGTCGGGGCGGGCTACTTCGACGCCGTGGCGCAGACGATCTCCGGCGGCGAGTCCTCGACGCTGGCCCTCAAGGGCTCGACTGAAGAGGCCCAGTTCGACCTAACGAAGACGAGTTAGCTCATCGCGGACGACCGCGAGCGCCCCGCCGAGGCGCTCGCGGTTCGCGGGGTCGTTCAGCCAGCGAGAGGTGCCGGACGGATGCGGCAGCAGAATCGCCGTTGCACCCTCGAGCTCGTAGCGGCGGCCGATCGCATCGGTCAGGTTCGTGACGCCGAGCAGCCGCTTCGCCGACAGGCCGCCGACGACGAGAACGAGGGCTGGACGTATGAGCCAGAACGAGCAGAGCTCCTGCTCGGAAGGCGTGGGTGTGCGGTCGCCGCTCCCCGACCGCGCCCTCCCCGGATAGCAGCGCGTGACCGAGGCGCAGTAGAAGGTCCCGTAGAACTCGTCCTCGTCCATCTCGAGCCACCCGCGGAGGGTCTGGCCGGCCCGTCCCCGCCAGGGCAGGCGTTGCTCGCCCTCGAGGATCCCGGGTGCCTGCCCGTGGAGGTACGCGCGCTGGCCTCTGTATGGCTGCACGACCGGGAGCGACTCGATCGGGTAGCCAGCCTCGGCGCACGCGCGACAGACCCGGTTGTCGCGCTGCAGCGAGGCGATGGAGCGGTAGGAGGAGCGGCGGCGCGTCAAGCGCGGACGACGACGAACCAGCGGCCTTCGTGGAGCACCTCGCCGCCGCCGAGCTCCTCCGCGAGGCCGCGGCCCGTGAACCAGCGCTTGTAGACCTCCCAACGGGAGCCGTCTTTGAGGATCCGCTCCTGGTACTCCTCGGCCACCGGTGAGTGCGCGAGCGAGGCGTCGACCACGACCAACTCGGAGGCGACGCGGCGCGCCTCGCCGAGGAACGCTTCCCGGTCTCGAGTCTCGAGGTGCCCGTAGAAATGCGAGGTGAACAGGCGATCGAAGGTTCCGTCCTCGAACGGCAGCCGGGTGCCTTCGCCGCGGACGAGCTCGGCGTGCGGCGCCTGCTCTGCGGCGACCTCGAGCATCGAGGCACTCTGGTCGAGGCCGACAACGTCCCCGGGCAGGTGTCTCGTGAGGAATCCCGTCCCGCATGCGACGTCGAGCGTCTGGGCCGACGGCAAGGCCTCGAGCGTCTTCCGGAGCGCATCGAGCTCGCTCTCCCAGCCGGGCCGGTCGCGCTCGGCGAACCGCCCGGTGCCCAGCCACCAATCGTCGTACTCATAGGCCCGCGCCTCGTAGTAGGCCTTCACGGCTCAATCCTAGGAGGGGCCAAGCCCTCTTAGAGTACGGTCGTGCTTCCGCTCGAGTCGGTGCCCAATTTCTCGGAGGGGCGCGACGAGTCGACGATCGAGGCGCTCGGCCAGGCGCTGTCGCAGGACGTCCGGCTGCTGGACGTTCATTCGGACGTCGATCACCACCGCTCCGTCTTCACCGTCGTGGGGCAGGACGACGCGCTCGTCGAGGCCCTGTTGGCTGCCGTGCTGTGCGCTCGCGACCGAATCGACCTGCGCAGGCACGACGGTGCTCACCCGAGGATCGGCGCTGCCGACGTGGTTCCCGTCGTGCCGCTCGGCCCCGAGGACGACGAGCGTGCGAAGGCGGCCGCGCTCCGGCTGGCCGCGCGGATCGGGAAGGAACTGGGGCTGCCCGTCTTTCTCTACGGCGAGCTGGCGCCCGGCCGTGGCCCGGCGACGTTTCGGCAGGGAGGCACGGATGGGCTGGCGCAGCGCGTTGCGGACGGGGAGGTGGTTCCCGATTTCGGGCCTCCGGAGCTGCATCCGTCGGCCGGCGGCGTGATCGTCGGAGCTCGGCGCCCGCTGATCGCGATCAACGTCGACCTCCTCGGCGCGACGCTGGAGGATGCGCGCGCGATCGCCTCGGCGGTGCGGGAGCGCGACGGCGGGTTCCCGGGCGTACGGGCTATGGGGCTCGACCTGCCGCGTGCCGGACGCATCCAGGTGAGCATGAACGTGGAGGACTGGGAGGCCGCCGCCCTGCATGAGATCGTCGCGCGGATCGAGGTGGAGGCCGCCTCGCGCGGTGCGGAGATCGGGCGCGCGGAGCTCGTCGGGTTGATGCCGGCCGGGGCAGCTGCGGCGGCAGCGGGATCACTGCTCCGAATCGACGGCTTCGACTCCTCACGGTTGATCGAGACCCGGCTGCTCTCCATCTAGAGTCCCGCCGTGGTCGAGACCCAGGCCGTGACCGGCGACGACCTCCAGATCAGCGATGTCTGGGCGGTCGCGGTTGACGGCGATGCGGCCGAGCTCTCGGACGGCGCGCGCGCGCGGATGCGCGCAGCGCGCGAGGTGGTCGAGCAGGCTGCGGCCTCGCCGGATCGGACATACGGCGTCAACACCGGCTTCGGCCGGCTCGTCTCCGAGACGATCCCATCGGAGCTCGCGGACGAGCTGCAGATCCGATTGCTGCGGAGCCATGCGTGCGGCGTCGGCGAGCCGTATCCGGACGAGATCGTCCGCGCCGCTCTCCTTCTTCGAGCCAACGCGCTCGCAGTGGGCTGTTCGGGTACGCGCGTCGAAGTCGCCGAGCTCCTCCTCGAGTGCCTCAACCGAGGCCTTCTTCCTCGTGTGCCGAGCCGTGGCTCGGTGGGGGCGAGCGGCGATCTGGCGCCGCTGGCGCACCTGGCTCTGCCGCTGATCGGGGAGGGTGAGGCCTGGGTGCAGGGGGAGTTGCTACCCGGAGCCGCCGCTCTCGCCCGGGTGGGGCTCGAGCCGTTGCTTTTGCGGGCGAAGGAAGGGTTGTCTCTGATCAACGGAACCCAGTTCATGGCCGCTTTCGGCGCGCTCGGCGTCGTGCGCGCCCGCCGCCTCGCGGCCGCTGCGGACATCGCCTGCGCCCTCTCGATCGAGGCGCTGCAGGGCTCGCGGAGGGGTCTTCGTCCGGAGGTGCACGCCGTGCGGCCGCTCCGCGGTCAGGCGGAGTCCGCCGGGAACCTGCTCCAGCTGCTCGAGGGGTCGAGCGTCATGGACTCCCACCGCTGGTGCGACCGCGTCCAGGACGCGTACTCGCTTCGCTGCGCGCCGCAGGTGCACGGCGCCTCCCGTGACCTGCTCCGCTACATCGAGGAGACCGTCGCCGTTGAGCTCAATTCGGCGACGGACAATCCTCTCGTGCTCGTCGCGAGCGGCGAGATCGTCTCGGCCGGGAACTTCCACGGACAGCCGCTGGCGTTCGCACTCGACACGATGACGATGGCGCTGTGCGAGCTCGCGAGCATCTCCGAGCGGCGCACCGAGAGGCTCGTGAACCCGAGCCTCTCGGAGGGCCTGCCCCCGTTCCTTGCCCCGAGCGGTGGCCTCAACTCCGGCTTCATGATCCCGCAGTACGTGGCGGCGGCGCTGGTCAGCGAGAACAAGTCCCTCGCGTATCCCGCAAGTGTCGATTCGATCCCGACGAGCGCCGGCCAGGAGGACCACGTCTCGATGGGGAACGCCTCGGGCCTGAAGGTGTGGCAGGTGCTGGCGAACTCCGAGCGGGCGCTGGCGATCGAGCTGCTCGCCGGGGCGCAGGCCGTCGAGTTCCTCGCCCCTCTGAGCCCCGGTCGTGGATCGGAGGCGGCACGCCGGTTCGTCCGCTCGCTGTCGCCGCGGGTGGAGGAAGACCGCTCCCTCTCCGCTGACATCGAGACCCTTGCCGAGTCGATCCGCAGCGGTGCGCTGCAAGCTGCCGTCGAGGCGGACGCGGGCGAGCTTCGATGAGGGCGACCGAGACCCTCGACGCCACGGTCGAGGCGCTCTGCGGCGACCTCGGTCGGATCCGCGCGCCGCGCGGCACCAGGCTGAACGCGCGCTCGTGGTCGACGGAGGCGCCGCTGCGGATGCTCCTCAACAACCTCGACCGGGAGGTCGCCGAGCGACCGGAGGATCTCGTGGTCTACGGCGGCTCCGGGAAGGCCGCCCGGAATCACGAGGCGCTGCGTGCGCTCGTCCGGTGCCTCCTGCAGCTCGGCGAGGGCGAGACACTGCTCGTGCAGAGCGGGAAGCCCGTCGGCGTGTTCCGCACCCACCCCGGTGCCCCACGGGTGCTGATAGCCAACTCGCTGCTCGTTCCCAAGTGGGCGACGTGGGACGAGTTCCGGCGTCTCGAGGCCCTCGGACTGACGATGTTCGGCCAGATGACCGCCGGGAGCTGGATCTACATCGGAACCCAGGGGATCCTCCAGGGCACCTACCAGACGTTCGCTGCGGCAGGCGAGAAGCACTTCGGCTCGTCCGACCTGAGTGGACGCACGATCCTCACCGCCGGGCTCGGTGGGATGGGCGGAGCGCAGCCCCTGGCCGGGACGATGATGGGCGCTGCGGTGCTCTGCGTCGAAGTCGATCCCGAGCGCATTCGGCGCCGGCTCGAAACGCGGTACCTCGACGAGGTGGCCGACTCTCTCGACGATGCGCTGGCGCGGGTTCGGACTGCGGCCGCGGAGCGGCGTCCGCTTTCCGTGGGCCTGCTCGGAAATGCGGCCGACGCGATTCCGGAGCTGGCTCGCCGCGGCGAGCACTTCGACCTCGTGACGGATCAGACCGCGGCCCACGACCCGTTGACGGGTTATGTCCCTCAGGGCCTGGACATCGCCTCTGCGGCGGAGCTCCGTGCGGCCGATCCCGATACCTACCTGCGCCGAGCCAGTGACTCGATTGCGACACACGTCCGCGGTCTGCTCGAGTACGTCCGGGCCGGGAGCTACGTTTTCGATTATGGCAACAATCTTCGAGGTGAAGCCTTTGAGGCGGGCGTAGAGGACGCGTTCACATATCCGGGCTTCGTCCCGGCGTATATCCGGCCGCTCTTCTGCCGTGGGATCGGGCCCTTTCGGTGGGCGGCGCTCTCCGGGGAGGCAGGCGACATCGCGGCGATCGACGCGAGGCTGCGAGATCTCTTCCCGGAGGACGCCCTCCTCCAGCGGTGGCTCGAGCTTGCTCCCGAGCGGGTCCCGGTCCAGGGACTCCCCGCGCGGATCTGCTGGCTCGGGCTCGGCGATCGGGCCAAAGCGGGCCTCGCCATCAACGAGCTCGTTCGGGCGGGCGAGGTCGCCGCGCCGGTCGTCATCGGTCGCGACCACCTGGACTCGGGCTCGGTGGCCTCGCCCTACCGGGAGACCGAGGCGATGCTCGACGGTTCCGACGCGATCGCGGACTGGCCGATCCTCAACGCCCTGCTGAACACGGCTGCAGGAGCAACGTGGGTGAGCGTTCACCACGGCGGCGGGGTCGGAATGGGCAACTCGATCCACGCGGGGATGGTCGTCGTCGCCGACGGCACCGGCGACGCCGCCGAACGTCTCGAGCGGGTGCTGACGGCCGACCCGGGAACGGGCGTCCTCCGGCACGCCGATGCGGGGTACGCGGAGGCGCTCGACGCCGCCGAACAACACGGCCTCGACCTGCCCGTCGCGCCCTCGCGCCGGTGACGGACAGGGCGGCGGGTCCGGGTCGGCTGCTCGTCCGCGACCTCGCGCAGCTCGCGACACCCTCGGGCTCCGGCGCTCCACTTCGCAGCCCGGCTCTCGGCGAGGTGGACGTCCTAGAGGACGCCTACCTGCTCGCCGAGGACGGGCTGATCGTGGAAGTCGGGCGGATGGCCGATCTGGGCTCGGTCGACGGTGAGGTCGAGGAGATCGACGGTCACGGGATGTCGGCCATCCCAGGCCTGGTCGACTGCCATACCCACGCCTGCTTCGCGGGCGATCGCGTAGCGGAGTTCACACTCCGCGCCGGCGGCGCGAGCTACGAAGACCTCCATTCGGCAGGTAGCGGGATCCTCGCCACCGTGGGGGCGACGCGCGCTGCGGGCGAGGCCGGCCTCACGGAGGCGGTACGCCGCCACCGGGGTTGGATGCTCCGCTCCGGGACGACGACCTTCGAAGCCAAGTCCGGCTACGGGCTCGACCGGGAGACCGAGCTCGCGTCGCTGCGGGCAATCGAGCAGGAGGGCGGGATCCCCACGTGGCTCGGTGCGCACGCGGTTCCGCCCGAGTTCGACGACGCGGGCGCCTACCTCGACTTTGCGATCGAGGACGTTCTCCCGGAAGCGGCGCGTCTTGCCGAGGCTGCCGACGTCTTCCTCGAGCGTGGGGCGTTCGGCGCGGGCCAGGCCCGCCGGTACCTCGAGGCATGCCGGGATGCCGGACTGAAGCTTCGCCTGCACGGAGACCAGTTCACGGAATCCGGCGCCGTGCCACTTGCGATCGAGATCGGCGCACGGTCGGTCGACCATCTCGAGGCGACCGGCGACGACGGCATCCGCGCACTGGCCGCAAGTGACGTCGTCGGCGTCCTGCTGCCCGCGAGCGCGCTCTTCCTCGCCCGTCCGATGCCGCCGGCGCGTGCGCTCGTCGATGCGGGTGCTGCGGTCGCCCTCGCCACCGATTTCAATCCGGGGAGCGCGTTCTGCGAGAGCCTCCCCCTCGTGTGCTCTCTCGCGTGCACGCAATTGCGCCTGACGCCGTCCGAAGCCTTGAGCGCCTGCACGATCAACGCCGCGTCGGTCCTCGGTCGAGCGGACCGCAAGGGACGTCTCGCGCCCGGGTACGAGGCCGACATCGTCCTCCTCGACGCCTCAGACTGGCGCTACCTCGCCTACCACCTCGGAGGCTCCGTGGTCGCAGCCGTCGTTCAGGGCGGCCGGGTGACCTGGCGGCGATAGTCTCCTTCCCATGCCGAGCCGAAAGCAGCGCCGCCGCCGCTCGAAGGAGCGCCGCCACGACTGGGAGTACGTCTATGTGGACGACGGTGGGCGAGAGGTGGAGGCGCCCGAGGACGAGCCGGCTGCAAGAGCCAACGGCCAGCGCAAGCGGCAGCAGTCGCGCAGCGCCCCCTCGCAGGCGTCGGGGATGCGCGGCGTGCAGCCGCCTTCATTGAGGCGCGTGGGCCGGCGTGCGCTGATCTTCGCGCCGCTGATGTTCCTCACCGTGCATTTCCTGAGCGGCGAGCTGACGATGACGCAGAAGGTCGTCAACACCGTCTTCCTGCTCGCGTTCTTCCTTCCGTTCAGCTACGGCATGGACGCCCTGATGTACCGGATGTCGAAGCGGCGCGCCGGCGCGCGCTAAGCGGCACCCTGGCCGCGGTAGTGGCCCGGTCCGGGCCACGGCGCCAGCAAGAGAAGGATGCGTGCGCCGTTCACGCTGGAGACCCGGTGGCGCTCGTCCGGCTCGAAACGGAAGAGCGTTCCGGTCCCCGCCGACATCGTCTCGCCGCCCGCCTCCACTTCGACCCTCCCGTCGACCACGACGAGATAGGCGTTCTCCTTGACCTGGTGGTCGCCGAGTTCCTGGCCCGGCTCGAGACCGATCAGGACCGAGCGCGCATCGGGGCTCGAGTGGAGGACGATCGGGCTTCGGCTGCCTTCGGACATCTCGAGTTCCCGTAGGTTCCAGCTCTGCACGGCGGCGATCCTACCCGCCTCGGAGACCGGGAAACGCCGCGGTTAGACTCGCCGCGGATGGGACCTGTCGTCGACGCCTACTCCCTCGGTCCGACCCAGACGAACTGCTACGTGCTCCGTGCCGATCGCGGCGCCACCGAAGCCGTCGTCGTCGACCCGGGCTTCGAAGATGCACAACTGCGCCTCGAGCTCGCACGGATGGGCGCCCACTGCTCCGCGATCCTCGTGACGCACTGCCACTGGGATCACATCGGAGGCATCGCGAGCCTCGCCGAGGCGAGCGAGGCACCCGTCTACATGGCAGCGACCGAAGCCCTCGTGCTCGAGAGCCCGGCTGACTGGTTTCCGGACATCCCGCTCAGGCCCTACAGGCCCGACGTGCTCCTCGAGGGTGGCGAGACGATCGAGGTCGCCGGTCTCGCCTTCGACGTCGTTCCAGTACCGGGGCACTCGATCGCCCATCTGGCCTACTACTGCGACGGCGCGCTCCTGTCCGGCGACGTGCTCTTCGCCGGCGGAGTGGGGCGCACGGACATTCCCTACGCCGACTGGGACACGCTCCTCGAGTCGATCCGGACGCTCGTCGATCGCTTTCCGCCGGAGACGGCTGTCTACCCGGGGCACGGCCCACCGACCTCGCTGGGCGCGGAGATGGCCGATAACCCGTTCCTCGCGGAGTTTCGCGCCGCCCGGTGAGCTTCGAAGCACCACGGGGGACACATGACATCCTCCCGTCCGAGCAACCGCTGTGGGAGCGGGTGATCGGGGAGGCGGAGCGACTCTGCGCGCTCTACGGGTACCGGAAGATCCAGACTCCGGGAATCGAGGACACCGAGCTCATCGCCCGCACCTCCGGCGCTGGCTCCGACGTCGTCCAGAAGGAGACGTACACGTTCGAGGATCGCGGCGGGCGCTCGCTCACGCTACGGCCGGAAGCGACGGCGCCGATCTGCCGGGCCTACCTCGAGCATGGACTCCACCGCGAGCCGCAGCCGGTCAAGCTCTACACGATCGGCCCGATGTGGCGATACGACCGGCCGCAGAAGGGGCGCTACAGAGAGCACTGGCAGCTCTCGGTCGAGGCGATCGGATCGCCCGATCCTGCCGTGGACGCCGAGCTGATCCAGCTCTACGCCGAACTGCTCGACCGTCTCGGCGTCACCGGCTCCGTTCTCCACCTCAACTCGATCGGCGATCAGAACTGCCGACCCGCATACCTCGCGAAGCTCGAGGCGTGGCTCGACGAGCACGAGGGGGAACTCGACGCCGAGGCGCGCGCAAAGCGCACGACGAACCCGTTGCGCGTGTTTGACGTGAAGAGCGAGCGCGTGCAGCAGGTCCTCGCCGAGGCACCCACGATCGGTGAGGCGCTCTGCGACGAGTGCCGCGAGCACTTCGAGCAGGTCTGCGGCTTCCTGGAGCAGGTCGGCGTCCGTTACGAGCCTACTCCGACCCTCGTGCGGGGCCTCGACTACTACACCCGAACGACCTTCGAGTTCAGAGATGACGCGATCGGCGCCCAGGACACCATTTGCGGCGGGGGCCGGTACGACAACCTGATCGAGGCGATCGGAGGCCCGGCGACCCCGGGGATCGGCTTCGGGGCGGGGATCGAGCGCCTCCTGCTCTCGCTGGGAGACCGGGAAGAGACCTCTGCGGCGATCGACGTGTTCTTCGTCGCCGAGGAGGGCGCAGACCGGCAGGCGATCGCCAGGGCGCTCGCAGAGCTCCGCCACCGCGGCATCAGCGCCGACATGGATTACGCCGGCCGCTCCGTCAAGGGGCAAAAGACGCAGGCCGGCCGTCTCGGAGCGCAGAAGACGGAGGTCATTGCAGCCGGTGAGGCTCCCGACGTCGAGGCGATCGCAAGGGAGCTTGCGCCGTGAGCTGGCGCGACATGCGAAGCGGAGAGCTCCGAATCGAGGACGTCGGTCGCACGATCACACTCGCCGGCTGGGCGGCCAGACGGCGCGATCACGGCGGCTTGATCTTCGTCGACCTCCGAGACCACACGGGGATCGGCCAGCTCGTGGTCAACCCTGAGCGCAGCCCGGACGCCGCGAAGGTCGCCCACGAGATCCGCAACGAATTCGTCCTCCGAGCCACCGGCGAGGTCGTCGCCCGCGCGCCTGACGCGGTCAACCTGAACCTGCCCACCGGTGAGGTCGAGGTTCAGGTCGACGAGCTCGAAATCATCTCGCGCTCGACACCGCTTCCCTTTCAGCTCGACGAGGAGAACGTCGACGAGACGCTCCGCTACCGCTACCGCTGGCTGGATCTCCGCCGCGGCAAGCTCCAGCGCAACATCCGGATCCGGGCGCAGCTCGTCTCGATCATCCGGCAAGAGATGGAGAGTGAAGGTTTCGTCGACATCGAGACGCCGATCATGGCGAAGCCGACGCCCGAGGGCGCCCGCGACTTCCTTGTCCCGACGCGCCTGCAGAAAGGCCGATTCTTCGCGCTGCCGCAGTCCCCACAGATCTACAAGCAGCTCCTCGTCATCTCGGGCTTCGAGCGCTACTACCAGATCGCCCGCTGCTTCCGAGACGAGGATCTTCGCGCCGACCGGCTTCAGGAGCTGACACAGCTCGACGTCGAGCTGGCATTCCCGGATGCCGAGTTCATCTTCGCGCTGATGGAGCGGATCGTCCTCCGGATCTGGCGCGAGTGCATCGGCGTGGATCTCGAGACGCCTTTCCGTCGCATGTCCTGGCAAGAGGCGGAGCTCCGCTTCGGCTCGGACAAGCCGGATCTCCGGTTCGACCTCGAGATCCAGGAGGCGACCGAGCTCACGCGCGGTTCCGAGTTCGGTGTCTTCGCGAATGCCGAAGCCGTGCGGTACCTCAGCGTGCCCAAGGAGCTCTCGCGAGCCGAGATCCAGAAGCTCGAGGACATGGCGAAGCCCTGGGGCGCCAAGGGTCTTGCGTACATCGTCTTCCGGGCCGACGGCGAGGTTGCTTCCCCGATCGCGAAGTTCCTCTCAGAACGGGAGCTCTCGGCGCTCCGTGAGGCGGGCACGACCGCGCTGTTCGTCGCCGACACCCCGAAGATGGCGAGCAAGGTCCTCGGACTGCTTCGGCTCCACCTCGGACGGGAGCTCGACCTGATCGACCGCGGCGCTTGGGAGTTCCTCTGGGTTACGCCCATGCCGCTACTCGAGTGGAACGAGGACGAGGGGCGCTGGACGGCGCAGCACCATCCGTTCACCCGGCCTGCGGACGAGAGCCTTCCCCTCCTCGACAGCGACCCCGGCGCAGCAAGCGCCGTCGCCTACGACCTCGTCGGCAACGGGATCGAGCTTGCCGGCGGGTCGATCCGGATCCACGAGCCGGAGCTTCAGTCCCGAATGTTCGACTTCCTCGGGATCTCGTCCGACGAGCAGCGAGCGAAGTTCGGGTTCCTCCTCGATGCGCTCGCGATGGGGGCACCGCCGCACGGCGGGATCGCATCGGGAATCGACCGGCTGACGATGGCCCTGCTCGACGAGCCCGTCATCCGGGACACGCTCGCCTTCCCGAAGAACCAGGCCGGAGTCGACCCGATGAGCGGCGCACCCACCGCAGTACCCGACGAGCAATTGGAGGAATCCGGGCTCCAATTAAGGCCCGGGCTGGAAAACGCCGATTGAGCGGCATACTGGAGGCAACTCCGGCCGTTCCCCGAACGGATCACGTGGCCTCAGAAGAGCGCGCAGCCCAACATGCAATGACCTCACTTCCTCGGACCGAGGATCTTCCGGTTGCGCCGGAGGGGTACGACCCCGAACGGGTTCGCGATGCCTTCACTGCCTTTCGCAAGCACCTCTTGCAGCTTCAGGCACAGCTTCGCGTGCTCCAGGCCGCCGGGCAGAGCAGCGCCCACGTCGAGCCGACGGGCCATGCGGTGCGGATGGACGCCTTGCATCTGATCCGCGAGGCGGCCGAGTTCGCCGATGTCCTCGAGCGGACGTCCAGCGCGCGTCGGCGACTCAACTCGGCAAGACCGAGCAGGAGGTTCGGCGGCGGCAGTCCGAGCTCGGGCGGCGCGAGACGGAGATCGAGCGGTTCCGCCAGGAGAGCGAGCGCCAGCGCGCCGAGGTCGTGAACGCCGCGCGCAACGAGGCGCGTCAGCTTCTCGCCGACACCAACCGGCAGGCGACCCAGGAGCTCCGTGAGGCCGAGGCCCGCGGCGCCCGTCTCCTCGAGCAGTCGCGCCATCAGGCCACCGAACTGACGAACTCAGCGCGAGCCGAGGTGGAGCAGACCCTCGAATGGGCCCGCGCGCAGGCGAACGCGATCATGGCCCGCGCCCAGCAGGGTGCCGAGCAGTTCCTCTCCGCTGCGGGGCTCGGCGACGACGCAATTGCCGAGGTCTCGGAGGCGATCGTCGCTCCGCGAACGCCGACATGCAGGGAGCCGCACCGGTCGACCTCTCTGACCGACAGGTTGCAGCGGACCCGGATCCCCCTCAGGCCGCACCCGAGCCCGCTCAGCCCAAGCCGAAGACGCAGCCCGCTCAGCCGGCGGCGAAGGGCCCTGCGGAAGACGACTCGCCCGACAGTTAGCCTTCCCGCACCTTGCAGGGAGGACTAGGGTCGCGGTTCGCGCTCGAGGCCGTTTTTCTGATCGCTCTTGCGATCGGGACCGGTGTCGCGCAACTCAGCGCCACTGCGATCGTCGTCGTGATGGCGGTCGCCTGGCTCCTCGTCTGCCTGTTCGAGCTCGCCGCCTGGGCCGAGGGTCCGCGGTTCCCAACCTTCCGCCGCGAGCGCGTCATGATCGAAGAGCCCGCCGTGGCGGCCGAGCCGGCGGTCGATGAGCCGGAGCCGGAGTCGGAGTCGGAACCAGACCCGGTGCCTCTAGCCGCCACCGCCGATACCCCGCGAGATGGCGAAGGACGGTAGCTCCATCCCCGGGATGCCGTCGGCCGCGTTCCGGTTTGCGCTCGAGGCCGGCTTTCTCGTTCTCGTCGCGCTCGGCGCCGGGCTCGCCGAGCTTCAGCCGGCCGCGATCATCGCCGTGATGGCGATTGCCTGGGTGTTGGTGGCACTCGTCGAGCGGGCGAGCGCGAAGGAGGCTGCGCGGGCCGCGTCCGGTGAGGAGGACGCCGAGCAGCGGGTGGTGGATCGACAGGTGCCGTCGGGTCACGTCGAGCTGGTCAAAGTCGAGCCGGCGGCGCCTCCCGCGCAAGAGGCCGTCGAACCCACACCCGCGTCCGCGCCGGCCTCGGAGCCGGAGCCCGACGAGCCGTTGTCGGAGCCGGCAGTCGATGAGCGAAGCGCACGTGCGATCCTTGCCGGCGGTCCGCCGCCCGTCCTCGAGGCTTCGCCGCCGAAACCCGAGCCCGAGCCCGAGACGGAGCCGGAGCCCGAGCCCGAACCAAAGCTGGAACCGGAACCAAAGCCGGAGCCGGAGCCGGAACCAGAGCCGGAGCCTGAGCCTGAGCTAGAACCGGAGCCGGAGCCTGAGCCAGAACCGCCCACCCCGGTACCGGCGATCACCGGACCTCCGCGCGAGTGGAACCTCTGGGAGCTCGACCGGCGCGTGCGCGACCGTTCCGAAGACGACCGTCACGCGGAATGGGTTGCGCTCCTCATGCACCTGCGGGAGTTCGCGAGCGCCGACGGCGTGCTCCCGATCCGCTTCGACGGGCTCGTCCGCGAGTCGTTCGGCGGGCTACTCGCGGATCTCGAGCCCTCGTCCGCGCCGTGACGCCGGTGCTCGCACAACGAGCAGTCCTGCTCGCCGCGATCACACTGCTGAGCGGCGTGATCGCGCTCGCCCTCGCCGACCGGCTCGACGGAGGCGGAGATTCGGCGTTGCCCGAGGCGGTAGCGCCGCCCGGGGGAGGATGGTACGAGGCGCTGGCAGGCGTCGAGAGCTCCAGAATCTACGGGCGGCCGACCGCATGCGGCCATGTGCTCGAGCGCTCGACGATGGGCTTCGCGCATCCCGTCTTGCCTTGCGGCGCAAAGATCTACATCGGCTTTGCGGGCAAAGAAGTCCTGACCCAGGTCGTCGCCCGCGGGCCAGCCCCCGACGCTGTCCAGTTCGGGCTCACCGAAGCCCTGGCGCGGGAGCTCGGCGTCGACGGTCGCACGACCATCCGCTGGCGCTTCGCGCGGCGCTCCTAGTCCCAGGCCGACGAAGAGCGTCTACAGTGAATCTGCTCGACCCTGTGCGTGGCTCTGCGCGATAACGTGAACCAACAGACACGTAAAGGGAGTTGGAGTCCGCGGCGGCCCTCAGAAGCCGCTTCGGCTCGGCACCCACCTGGCTGAGCCAGGTTCGCAACGCGTGGAGACATCGGCAGGGTGGGGCACTTAGGTTGCCACTGCCCCGCGCCGCGCAGGGCGCTTCCCCTGCGGGTACGGTGAGTCGGTGATCGAGGTCGTCGGAGACGCATCCCGCGGGGAGGACTGGCGCCTCGTCCGTCTCACATTGGATCGCGACCGCATCGTCAGCGCCGACGCGGAGGGTCTCGACCGGCCGCTCGCGGGGCTGAGCCTCCTCGAGGCGGCCGCCGTCGGGGGAGACGAGCTCGCCGTCGACGCCCTTGCGAACGCCATCGGCCCGATCTTCCGCGCCAATCGCGACCCCGACCGTGTCGCAGTCGCGATGAGCGGCGGCGTGGACAGCGCGGTGGCGCTTCTTCGGGCCGGGCCGAAGGCGGTCGGCGTCACGCTGCGGCTCTGGATCGACCCCGACGGGCCGGACGTCGAGCGCGCCTGCTGCTCCCCGGAAGCCGTTCTGGCGGCCCGAGCCGCGTGCCACGCGCGAGGGACTCCGCACGTCACGATCGACGCTCGTCGCGAGTTTCTCAAGGCGATCGTCGAGCCCTTCGTGCGGGGGTACGGGCGGGGCGAGACCCCCAACCCGTGCATCACCTGCAACGGCTTCTTCCGGTTCGGGCGGCTGCTCGAGTTTGCACGCCGAGCCGGCGCCGCGCGCCTTGCGACCGGTCATTACGCGCGCATCGTTGAGCACCGTGGCCGCCGGCTGCTGGCGAGGGCGTCCGACCATGGAAAGGACCAGTCGTACATGCTGGCCCGCCTGGATCCGCGAATCCTCGACCGGGTCTGGTTCCCCCTGGGCGATCAGACGAAGGCGGAGACCCGCGCGGAGGCCCAGCGAGCAGGACTGGCCGCCGCCGGCCGAGCGGAGAGCCAGGAGGCGTGCTTTCTGGGGGGTGACGACTACCGCTCGTTCCTGAGGAGGCAGGGCCTGGAGTCGCGCGAGGGTGAGGTTCTCGACGAAGCCGGACGGGTGCTCGGACGCCACGCCGGCTTCTGGGCGTTCACGCCGGGGCAGCGGAAGGGCATCGGCGTCGCAGTCGGAACGCCGGTCTACGCGCTTCGCACGGTTCCGGAGCGGAACGCAGTGGTTGTAGGCCCCCGCGAGTCGCTCGCCAAAACGCGAATTCGCGCCGCCGGACGCATGTTCACCCCCGTCGACCGGGCCGACGTCAAGCTTCGCTACCGCTCGGCCGCGGTCTCCGGCGAAACGACGCCGACGAGCCGGGGGTTCACGGTCGTCCTGGACGAGCCCGCCTACGGCGTGGCGCCCGGCCAGACAGCAGTCCTGTACGAAGATGACGTGGTCGTGGGTGCTGGACGTGTTGTTTCGGCGGCCGCATGACGCACCGACTACGGTCAGACCGCCGTTCTCCAGAGATGACCGGCATCGAGCTATGAGCGACGAGATCAGGTTGACGATGCCGCGACAGCGGCCGTTCTACGGCGTTGCGCACCTCGTGCTGGGCGGGGTCGCCGCGCGCCTCGACTTGACGGTCGAGCACCTCGAGGAGCTCGAGCTCGCGCTCGACGGGCTCCTGGACAGGCGGGACGGAGCCGAGGAGGTCACGCTCTCGCTCCGTCTCGGCGAAAACGGCCTCGAGGCGGCAGTGGGGCCGTTCGGCGAGGGTCTCCGCTCTGAGCTCGCCGGGGAGCCGGGCGATGCTCTCTCGATCCGTCGACTGCTGGACGCAGTCGTCGACGAATACACGGTCGCCGACCGGCCCGACGGGACCTGGGTCGAGCTTCGGAAGCAGACCGCAGTGAACGGTCGCTGATGGCAGGTGACGACAAGCTACTGCTTCGCCGGTACCACGAGGATGGCGACCTCGCCGCGCGAGAGCAGCTGATCGAGCGGTACATGTCGCTCGTCCGCTCGCTCGCGCGCCGATACTCCTACCGCGGCGAACAGCTCGACGATCTCGTCCAGATCGGGGCGATCGGCCTCATCAAGGCAATCGACCGGTTCGACCTGAACCGCGGCGTCGAGCTCACGACGTACGCGACACCGAACATCATCGGGGAGATCAAGCGGCATTTCCGGGACAAGGGCTGGTCGGTCCGGGTCCCGCGCGGGCTCCAGGAGCTGAACGTCCAGGTCTCGAAACTGATCGAGCAGCTGACGGTGCAGCTCGGCCGCTCGCCGACGATCCCCGAGCTTGCCAAGGCCGCCGGCGTCGAGGAGGAGGCAGTGCTCGAAGCGCTCGAAAGCGGACGGGCGTACACCTCGGTCTCGCTCTCGACGGGCGGGGGCTCCGACGAGGACGGCGAGCTCGACCCACTCGAGTCGCTCGGGACGATCGAGCACGAGTACGAGATCTCCGAGGACCGCGCCGTTCTTGCGCCGGGGTTCAAGGTGCTGGACGAGCGCGAGCGGCGGATCCTGCACCTGCGCTTCTTCAGCGGACTGACACAGTCGCAGATCGCAGAGCAGATCGGGATCTCGCAGATGCACGTCTCACGCCTGATTCGGCGGTCGCTGGAGAAGATCCGGGAAGAGATCGCGGAGGAGAGCGAGGTCGCCTAGGCGGCCCGGGCGGCGCGAGCCGCCCGGAGACCTCTGCCTACAATCGTCCACATGCGGACGACCGCCGAGCTCCGCGAAGGGTTCCTCTCCTACTTCGAGTCGAAGGGCCACAAGCGCCTGCCCTCGGCACCGCTGACGCCGTCGCCCGAGGACACTTCGACTCTCCTCATCAGTGCCGGGATGCAGCCGCTGAAGCCGTATTTCCTCGGTGTCAAGCCGCCCCCGGCGACCCTGATGACCACGTACCAGAAGTGCTTTCGCACGACCGACATCGACGAGGTCGGCCTCGACGGGTACCACCTCTCCTTCTTCGAGATGATGGGCAACTTCTCGGTCGGCGAGTACTTCAAGGACGGAGCCGTCGAGCTCGCGTGGGAGTTCATGCGCGACCACCTGGAGATCGACTTCGACCTGCTCTGGGTGAGCGTCTTCGGCGGCGACCCGGGCCTCGGTCTCGGTGAGGACGAAGTGGCGATCGCCGCCTGGGAACAGGTGGGTATGCCGCGCGACCGGATCGTCGGCCTCTCGCGGTCGGAGAACTTCTGGCAGGCGGGCGAGACCGGGCCGTGCGGGCCGTGTTCCGAGATGTACTACGACCGCGGGGAGGAGCTCTCTTGTGGACGCCCCACCTGCGGGCCGGGGTGCCCATGCGAGCGCTACCTCGAGTTCTGGAACCTCGTCTTCATGGAGTTCGATCTCGCCGCCGACGGAACGCTCACGCCGCTGCCGAAGCCCGTCATCGACACGGGGCTCGGCCTCGACCGCACGGCCGCCGTCCAGCAGGGCGTGATCTCGGTCTACGAAACCGACGGCTTTCAGGCGATCATGGACTGGATCGAGGCCGAGACAGGCATCGCCTGGACGAGCTCGAAGAAGGCGACGAAGGCGCACCGGATCCTCGCCGACCATGGCCGCGGGATGACCTTCATGATCGCCGACGGGGTCCTGCCCTCGAACGAGGGTCGCGGCTACGTCCTCCGCCGTGTAATCCGCCGGGCCGTCCAGCAGGCCCGCGCGATCGGCCTCGGCGACCTCTGGCGGATCTCGGACATCGTCTCTGACCAGCTGGGGCGCTGGTATCCGGAGCTCGAGGAGAACAGCGACCGGATTCGCGAAGCGCTCCGGGCCGAGGAGGAGCGCTTTTCGCAGACCCTCGAGCGCGGAATGGGCCTGTTCGAGGAGGTCGCCGTCGCCGGCGCCATCTCGGGCGAGGACGCCTTCCGGCTCCACGACACCTTCGGCTTTCCGCTGGAGCTGACCCGGGAACTCGCCCGCGAGCAAGGTCTCGCCGTCGACGAAGAGGAGTTCACGACGCTGATGGCCGAGCAGCGAGATCGCTCCCGCAAGGCTGCCTCCTCCGAGGGCGAGATCCGCGTCACCGGCCCTCCGACCGACTTCGTCGGCTACGAGATGACGGATGTCCTGACGGCGATCACCGCCTACGCCGATCTCGAGGACGGGACGTTTCAGGGCAAGCTCGAGCGTTCGCCCTTCTACCCGGAGGGCGGCGGGCAGGTCTCCGATGGCGGCTGGATCGACCACGACGAGACCGGCGGCCGGGCGGAGCTCGTCCGGGCAATCCGGGTCGGCGACGACCAGGTACTCACCTTCCGCGGTAGCGGCTTCTCCGAGGGAGACCGGGTCCGCGCCGTCGTGCCGCGGTCGACGAGGTTTCCGACGATGGCAAATCACACCGCGACCCACCTCCTCCACAAGGCACTGCGCGACACGCTCGGCAACCACGTCCAGCAGGCTGGGTCGGCCGTGCGCCCCGACAAGCTCAGGTTCGACTTCAGCCACGAGCAGGCGCTCACGCCGGAACAGCGCGCGGAGATCGAGCGCGCCGTCAACGAGCGAATCTTCCAGAACGTGCCCGTGCGCACCTTCGTCACGCCGATCGAGGAGGCGCGGAACCTCGGCGCGACGATGCTCTTCGGAGAGAAGTACGGGGACGAGGTGCGTGTGGTCGAGATCGACGGGTACTCGCGCGAGCTCTGCGGCGGGACGCACGTCCGCTCCACCGCGGAGATCGGGCCGTTCGTGATCCTCTCCGAATCGTCGGTGGGGTCGGGCGCTCGCCGGATCGAGGCGATCACCGCCGGCGAGGCCTGGGCGGAGCTCCGTGCGCGATCCGAGGAGCTGGACGGGGCGCGCACGGAGATCGAGCGGCTGCGCCGAGAGAACGTCAAGGGGTCGAAGCCGTCGAGCGGCGCAGAGGTCACGTTCCGGGACGAGTCGGATGGGATCGTCGTCGCCGAGGTCTCCGCGCTGAAGGGCTCGGCTCTGCGCGACCTCTCCGACCAGATCCGCCAGACGAAGAACGCAGAGGCCGTCCTCCTCGGATCGGTGGACGACGGCCGCGCCTACCTGATCGTGAACATCGGACGCTCGCTCGTCGACAACGGCCTCGACGCCGTCGCGGTGGCGCGCAAGGCGGCCGAGAAGATCGGCGGGGGCGGGGGCGGACGCCCCAACCTCGCCGAGGCGGGCGGACGAAATCCTGCGGGACTCGCCGAGGCCTACAGGGTCGCCCGGGGCGAGATCGCCGCCGCGCTGGAGGCTCCTGAATGAAAGTCCTGGCGCTCGACTACGGATCGGCCCGCACGGGCGTTGCCGTCTCGGATCCCACCGGCACCCTGGCTCGGCCGGTCGGCACCGTCGAGCGGGTGGGAAGCGATGATGGACTCCGCCGCCTCGTCCAGCTCGTCGAGACCGAGCAGCCCGAGCGCGTCGTCGTCGGGCTGCCGCTGACGCTTGGCGGCGAGATTGGAGAGCAGGCTCAGGAGACCCAGCGTTTCGTCGAGACCCTCTCGGGGGCAATTCCTATACCGGTCGAGACGTTCGACGAGCGGTTCACCACGACCCTCGCAGGCCAGGGAGGCGACGATGACGCCCGGGCCGCGGCGCACCTGCTTGCGAGCTACCTGCAATGGCTGAACAACCGACTGAGATAAGACGCGTACCACCGGCGCCCAGGCGGAGGCGGCCACGGGCTCCGCGCAGCCGGATCATCGCCCGGCGCCTGGTCGCGCTCGCCTTCATCCTCGGGCTCTTCGTCCTGATGATCGGTTCTGCGCTCGCTCTGATCGGCGGCGACGGCGACGAGAAGGCGACTCCCACTACTCCGGTGGCCGCCGCTCCGAAGCCGCTCAGGATCATCTTCCCCGAGGGCTTCACGCGTGAACAGATGGCCAGGCGGATCGGCGAGGTCAACAAGATCGCGAAGGACAAGCGGAAGGTGACGTCGCGCCTCTCGCCCGAGCGCTACCGGGCGCTGACCGCGGGTGCCGCTCTGATGCCGCCGAAGTTCGAGGCCGAGTCCCCGCCGCCGCACCTCGAGGGCTTCCTTTTCCCGGCCACGTACGAGTTCAACGGGAAGACGACCACGCGCCAGCTCGTCGACACCCAGCTTGCTGCATTTCGGAAGCACTGGGGGCGGGTGAACCTCAACTACGCTCGATCGAGGAACCTGACGCCGTACGACGTCCTGATCATCGCCTCGATGGTCGAGAAGGAGGTGGTCGCGCCGGAGGAGCGGCCGCTCGTCGCCGCCGTGATCTACAACCGGCTCAAGGCCGGAATGACACTCGGGATCGACGCGACGATCCGGTACGGCCTGAACGTCCCGGCCACGGAGTCTCTGCGCGTCTCCCAACTCGAAGATCCGAACCCCTACAACACACGGATCCACAGCGGCCTACCGCCGACGCCGATCGCGAGTCCCGGACTGGCCTCGATGCAGGCGGCAGCGCATCCGGCGAAGGTCGACTATCTCTTCTTCGTGCGCAAGCCGGACAAGGTGCATCACTTCTTCACGAACTCCCAGCGCGAGTTCGACAACTACGCCAACGCCAACGGCTACTAGTCCTCCTCCTCGGCGCGTCGCGCTGATCGGCAAGCCCGTGGGACATTCGCTCTCGCCGCGGATGCAGAACGCGGCCTTCGCCGCTCTCGGGCTTGACTGGACGTACCTTGCGGAGGAGGTGGAGCCCGAGGCGCTGGAGGAGGTCGTCTTCGGCCTCGCCGGCCGCGGCTTCGCCGGCGCCAACGTCACGGCCCCGTACAAGCTCGACGTTGCCCGCCTGATCGGAGCGAAGGAACCGTCGGTGAACACGCTCGTTGTCCAGCCGGGTGGGATCAAGGGCTTCACGACCGACGCGGCCGTCCTTCACGGGCTCCCGTGCGATCGTCCTGCAATCGTCGGTGACGGCGGCGCAGCCGTCGCATTTCGTCAGGCGCTTCCGGGCGCCCACGTGTTCTCCCGGCGCGGGGAGTGGCCTCCTGACGTGTCCGGCGCCGATCTCGTCGTCCACGCCACCCCGATTGTCGCCCATCCGGTCGTCTTGTTGAAAGAGGGTCAGACACTCGTCGACCTGCCGTACCCGGGCTCCGCGACGGCACGGGCTGCACGCCAAGCTAGGGCAACGGTGCTGGACGGGCTCGAGGTGCTGGTCGCACAGGGAGCGGCGTCGTTCACGCTCTGGACCGGACTCCCGGCCCCGGTCGAGATCATGCGCCGCGCCGTAGGCTTGTCGGATGCTTCGCCTCGCCACAGCGGGTGAGTCGCACGGCCCCGCGCTCGTCGGGGTCCTGAGCGGCCTACCGGCCGGGCTCGTCCTCGACCGGGACGCGATCGACGCCGACCTCGCACGCCGGCAACAGGGTCAGGGCCGAAGCCCCCGCCAGCGGATCGAGCAGGACCGTGTCGAGGTCTTGGCCGGCCTCCGCCACGGGCGCACCCTGGGAACGCCGCTCGCCATCGTCGTCCGGAACCGCGACCACGAGAACTGGCAGTGGGGCATGAGCCCGTGGCGCCCCGAGGGCGAGCCCGAGGGGAAGGGGACGAAGCCGGTCACCCTGCCTCGGCCGGGCCACGCAGATCTCGCGGGAGCACTCAAGTACGGTCACGAGGACATTCGCGACGTGCTCGAGCGTGCGAGCGCGCGCCAGACCGCGATCACGGTCGCCGCCGGAGCCGTCGCGAAGGCTCTACTCGCCCACCTCGGCGTCGCCGTCGCGGGCGCGATCGTCGACGAGGGGTCGGTGGAGGACGCGCGCGCCGACCGCGACACCGTCGGCGGCGTGATCGAAGTTCGGGCAAGCGGCGCCCCGCCCGGACTCGGTTCGTACGCGAGCCGCGAGGACCGGCTGGACGCTCGCCTCGGCGCGGCGCTCATGGGGATTCAGGCCGTGAAGGGGGTCGAGATCGGAGACGGCTTCGCACTCGCGGGCCTGCGAGGCTCCGAGGCGCACGACGAGATCCTCCCCGGATTCACGCGCGAGACCAACCGGGCCGGCGGCATCGAAGGAGGGGTCTCGAACGGCGAGGAGATCGTCGTCCGCGCGGCGATGAAGCCGCTCCCGACGTTGATGCAGCCGTTGCGCTCGGTCGACCTCCGGAGCGGTGCGCCCGGCGAGGCGCTCGTCGAGCGCAGCGACGTCTCGGCCGTCGAGGCGCTGTCGGTCGTGGCCGAGGCCGCCGTCGCCTTCGAGCTCGCGCGGGCCGCGCGGGAGAAGTTCGGCGGCGACGCCCTCGGCGACTTCGTCGCCGCCCACCGCGCCTATCTCGAGCGCATCCCATGGCGACCGCGCTAGACCGACATATCGCCCTGATCGGCTTCATGGG
>JACDAN010000177.1 GCA_013695385.1 Actinomycetota bacterium
TCGCCCATCAGTGCTCCTTCCAGTGATGCTGCCCTGTTTCTGGGTCGCGTATTGCTGGGAAGGGCACTTAGCTCTTGGCCTTGTACGCCGGGATCGGCGTGTCGTAGAGCTGGCGGTCGGCGACGGGTACGCGCTTGATCGGCTCGGCGAGCAGCATGTCCTTCGTGTAGATGAGGTCGTCGCGCGAGTACTCCGAGATCTCGAACTCGGCCTCCAGCGTGATCGCGTCGAACGGGCAGGCGATCTCGCAGTAGCCGCAGAAGATGCAGCGGCTCAAGTTGATCTCGTAGATCCGGGCGTAGCGCTCGCCGGCCGAGACCCGGTTCCCGGGCGTGTTCTCGGCGGCGACGACGCGGATGCAGTCCGCTGGGCAGGCGGCTGCGCACAGCGAGCAGCCGACGCACTTCTCGAGACCGTTCTCGTGCGTCCAGAGGCGGTGGCGACCGCGGAACCGCGGGTAGACGGGCCGTTTGTACTCCGGGTACTGCTGCGTGATCGGCTTCTTGAAGATCTGCTTGAAGGTGACCCCGAAGCCCTTGATGGAAGAGTAGGGCTGCGGGCTCACAGCGCCACCACCAGCGCGGCCGTGACGAGTGCGTTCAGCGTCGCCACCGGCAGGAGGACCTTCCAGCCGAAGCTCATCAGCTGGTCGTAGCGAAGACGCGGGAGCGTCGTCCGCATCCAGATGAAGACGAAGAGGACGAGCAGCACCTTGAGCACGAACCACAGCGGGCCGAGCGGCTCCCAGGGCCCCAGCCAGCCGCCGAAGAAGAGCGTCACGCAGAGACCGGACAGGACGATCAGGTTCACATACTCGGCCATCTGGAAGAGGCCGAAGCGCATGCCGCTGTACTCGGTGTGATACCCGGCGACGAGCTCCTGCTCGGCCTCAGGGAGGTCGAAGGGCGCGCGGTTGGTCTCGGCTGTGCCGGCGATGAAGAAGACGATGAGCCCGATGAACTGCGGCACCGCATACCACCAGTCCGCCTCCTGAGAATGGACGATGTCCACGAGGGACAGCGACCCGGCCATGAGGATCACGCCGAGCACCGAGAGCGCGAGCGACACCTCGTACGAGACCAGCTGCGCGCAGGTCCGCATGGAACCGAGCAGCGAGTACTTCGAGTCGGAGGCCCATCCGCCCACGATGAAGCCGTAGATCCCGAACGAGCCGAGCGCGAAGAGGAGGATCAGGCTGATCTGGACATTGGCTATCTGCCCGGTGATGTCATAGCCGCCGACCTGCCATCCGGCGCCGAACGGGATCACGCTGAAGGCGGCGAGGGCCGTGAACGCCGAGACGACGGGCGCCGTGATGTAGAGGACATCGATCGCGCTTCCCGGGAAGAAGCTCTCCTTCCGGATCAGCTTCACGAGGTCTGCGATCGGCTGGAGGAGCCCGAAGGGCCCCGTCCGGTTCGGGCCGTACCGCTGCTGCATGCGCCCGATCACCTTCCGCTCGACCCAGGTCATGTACGCGAAGACGCCCAGGACGAGGTTGATGATCACGAGCGCTTTGATGGCGTCGATCCACCAGGGCTCGTTCAAATTCATGGCGTGATCTCCACGCGCGGCTCGAGGCCCGCAGCGTGCTCCTCCGCGATGCGGGCGACTCCCGGCGAGAGCTCGCGGGTCAGGCGGGCGCGGAGCTCGCGAGATGTGCCGTTCGACCGGACCGTCACCTGCTGTCCGTTGCCGACGCCGAGCCGGTCGGCGTCGTCGCGGGAAAGCTCGACCTCGGCCTCCGGCCGCTGGAACTGCAGCTCGGGCACCCGCTCGACCGCCGGGCCTGCGAAGAGCGGCCGGTAGGTGACGAGCCGGAGGCCGGGTCCCTCGGGGACACGACCGGTCTCTGACACCGGGACCTGTTCGGTCGGGACGCGCGGCCGGAGCGAGGCTTGCTCGCCGACGCCGCCGTAGGGCAGGCCGTCGTAGACGATCGCCGAGACTTCGTCGAAGACGAGCGACGGATAGGGCGAGATCTCGACGTCGAAGCGCTGAGCGAGCCGTGAGACGATGGCGAGCTCGTCCGGTGCGGGCGGGATCGAGGCACGGCGCAGCCGCTGGAGCCGGCCTTCGAGGTTCACGTACGTCCCGTCCCGCTCGAGGTAGCTGGTTCCCGGGAAGACGAGGTCGGCCCACGGTGTGACGAGCCGCCGGAACATCGTGATCGCGAGGACCTGCTCGGCGTGATGCGCGAGCGCCTGCACGTGGGGGTCGTACGCGGCTTCGTCGCCCGAGACCACGAGCAGGCCGATGGGATCCGGCTCCTTTTCGGGCTCCTGGTCGGAGGCGGCGGCCCAGGCGTCCGCAACGCCCCGCCCGTTCGACGTTCGAGGCAGATAGAACGCAGCGCAGCCTTCACGGTCGAGGCCGGCGCCCCTCGCGGCCTGCGCGCCTTCTGGCCCGGAAGAAACGAGCACGGCCCGCTCAGCCGTGCGCAGCCGCTGGTCGAGAGCCGAGTCGATCGTGGAGCGCCGGACGATCTCCGCCCCGTTCCGCTCCGCAGCCTTGATCCACAGCTCCACGATGGGCGCGCGCTCCGCCACCGGCTCGTCTCCGAGGACGGCCACGATCTCCGCGTCGCGGATCGTCGAGAGCGGCGCGCAGAAGGCGTCGAAGGCCAGTGCGGCGTCGATCTCCTCCGGCAGGACGGCGGTGTGTGCGCCGAGCCCCTGGCGCATCAGCTTTCCGAGCGCGTAGGCGAGCTCGACGGTCTCCGAGCCGGACAGGGCGGTGACGATCCGCCCCTCGGCCGCCTGGAGCATCCCTTCGGCCTCGTCGAGAGCGGCGTCCCACGAGAGCTCCTCCCAGCGAGGACGCGCCCGCCGGATGGGATCCACGAGCCGGTCGGGCGCTCGGAGGTGCGGGTAGGCGAACCGGCCCTTGTCGCACAGCCAGCCCTCGTCCACCTCGGGGTGGTTGCGCGAGACGATCCGCTTGACCTTCCCCTCCCGTGTCGTCGCGCTGACGTTGCAGCCCACCGGGCACATCCCGCAGACGGTCGGGACGTTCTGGACCTCCCAGGGCCGCCCTTCGAACCTGTACGGCGTCGAGGTCAGGGCGCCGACCGGGCAGAGCTCGATCACGTTCCCCGTGAACAGGCCGCGATACGGCTCGTCCTCGAAGGTGGCGATCACCGACTGGGCGCCCCGGTTCCGGGCGACGAGCTGACCGTCCTCCGAGACCCCCTCCGAGAACCGGGTGCAGCGGTAGCAGAGGATGCAGCGCTCCCGGTCGAGGGCGATCAGCGGGCTGATCGGGATCGGCTTGTCGAACGTCCGCTTCGGAAACGTCATCCGCGTGTTGCCCGGGCCCCACCTGAAGGTCAGATCCTGCAACGGGCACTCGCCGCCCTTGTCGCAGACGGGGCAGTCCAACGGGTGGTTGACGAGGATGAACTCGAGCGTCGCCTCTTGTCCGTCGGCCGCCTTCTCCGAGGTCTGCGCGGTGCGGATGACCATTCCGTCCTGGGCGGTGAGCGTGCAGCCCGCCTGCAGCTTCGGCATCCCCTCCACCTCGACGAGGCACATCCGGCACGCGCCGATCGGCGGCCCGAGCCGAGGCTCGTAGCAGAACACCGGGATCTCGACGCCTGCCATCGCCGCCGCCTCGACGAGCCCCGTGCCCTTTGGCACCTGGAGCTCTCGCTCGTCCACCACGATTGTGACGAGCTCGAGCGAGCTCATGCGGTCACCGGGTCGGGCATCGCGGTGTGGGCGTGCTGGTCGCTCGGGGCGACGATGCCATCGATCGACGAATGACTGCCGAAGGGGCACCCGCCCAGGTCGATGTGACGCTGGAACTCGTCGTAGAACTTGTCCACGTAGCTCGCCACGCAGTAGACGGCGAAGTCTCCGAGGGCGCAGAGCGACTTGCCGAGGATCCGGTCGCACACGGTTCTAAGCAGGTCGAGGTCGCTCTGCCGCCCGTGGCCGTCCTCGATTCGCTGGAGCAGCTGGACGAGCCAGCGCGTGCCCTCCCGGCACGGCGTGCACTTACCGCAGGACTCGTGCATGTAGAACTTCTCCGCCCGCAGGCCGAGCTGCACCATGCAGCAGCGGTCGTCCACGACGATGATCGCCGCGGAGCCGAGATACGAGCCTGCGGCCTGCACAGAGTCGAAGTCGAGTGCCACGTCGAGCTGGTCGGGCGTGAACACCGGCACCGAGGAGCCGCCGGGGATGATCGCCTTGAGCGCCCGCCCGCCGGCGACGCCGTGGCCGTGCTCGAACACCAGCTCGCGAATGGTGGTGCCGAGCGGCAGCTCGTAGTTCCCCGGCCGGGACACATTGCCCGAGAGCGAGTAGACCACCGTGCCCGGCGCAGACGCGACTCCGAGCTGCTTGTACGCCTCGACGCCGAGCTCCAGGATCGAAGGGACACTGGCCAGCGTCTGGACGTTGTTGACGAGGGTCGGACCCGAGTACAGCCCGGTCACCGGCGGGAACGGCGGACGCGGCCGCGGCTGGCCGCGCTTGCCCTCGAGCGAGTCGAGCAGGGCGGACTCCTCGCCGCAGATGTACGCACCGGCGCCGCGGTGAACCAGGATTTCGACGTCGCCGAAGAGCCCTGCGGCCCGCGCCTCCTCCACGGCGGCGGCCAGCACTTCGTACTCGGCGAGGTACTCGCCGCGGATGTAGATGAAGACGTTCTTCGACTGAATCGTGTAGGCCGCGATCAGGCACCCCTCGATCAGGCGGTGGGGCACCCGGCGCATGATCTCCCGGTCCTTGAACGCTCCCGGTTCCGACTCGTCGGCGTTGCAGACGACGTAGCTCGGCCCCGATCGCTTGTCGGGGCCCGGGACGAGGCTCAGCTTCCGGCCCATCGGGAAGCCGGCGCCCCCTCGGCCTCGAAGCGAGGCGTCCGAGATCTGCTGGATCAGCTCTGCCGGTGTCATCCCGCGCGCCTTCTCGAGCGATGCGTAGCCACCGGCGGCCCGGTACTGCTCGAGCTTCGAGAGGTCGTGCCCCTCCGCGCCCGTCAAGACCGTCAACCGATCAGCCACGGAGCTCCTCGACGATTTCCTGGACGTCCTCGGCGCGAACGGGCTCGCGGTACCGGTGGTCGACGACGACGACGGGGGCAGAGCCGCACCCGCCGGCGCATTCGACGATGCGGAAGGTGACGGCACCGTCCTCGGTCGTCTCGCCGGCCCGCACGCCGAGCTCCTGCTCGAAGGCGTCGACCACGCTTTGCGCTCCGGCAAGCGCGCACGAGAGGTTCGTGCACACCTCGACCGTGTGCCTCCCGACCGGCTCCAGTTGGTACATGTCGTAGAAAGATGCGACCGACTGGACATAGGCCGGAGTGAGCTCCATGGCCTCTGCCACCTCTTCGAGTGCTTCGGGCGGGAGCCAGCCCCCGTGCTCTCGTTGAGCCAGGTGAAGAGCGCCCATGATGGCCGATCGGGAATCCGGATAGACGGCCTTGATTTCCTCCACGCGCTGCCGAAAATGCGCAGCATTTTCGGCTGGGGTCATCGGTCGGTGTCCCCCATCACGGAGTCGAGTGAGCCGACGATCGCGACGAGGTCGGCGACGAGGGCGCCGCGCATGCAGGTTGCTGTCGCCTCGAGCGCCACGAGAGACGGGGCTCGGAACTTCACGCGCCACGGCCGCGATCCGCCGTCCGAGATCACGTAGCAGGCCTTCTCGCCCCTCGGCGACTCGATCGCCACGTAGACCTCGCCCTCGGGGACGCGATATCCCTCGGTGACGATCTTGAAATGGTGGATCAGCGACTCCATCGACGTGTGCAGCTCGTGCCGCGGCGGGAGGACGACCTTGCGGTCGTCCGCGATCCACGGCTCGCCCTCCATGCCCTCCAGGCGGTCCAGGCATTGGGCGACGATCTTCGTCGACTCCCGCATCTCGATCATCCGGACTCGGTAGCGGTCGTACACGTCGCCGTTCGGGAGGACCGGCACCTCGAAGTCCACCTTGTCGTAGGCGAGGTACGGCTCGGCTCGCCGCAGGTCCCAGTCGACGCCAGAGGCGCGTAGCACCGGGCCGGACTGGCCGAGCGCGATCGCGTCGTCGGCGGAGAGGAGGCCGACGCCCTGCGTGCGTTCGAGCCAGATCTCGTTGCGGTCGATCAGCGACTCGTAGTCGTCGACCGCCTTTGGCATCCACTCGGTGAATTTCCGGCACTCGGCGTAGAAGCCCGGAGGGATGTCTTCCGCGAGGCCGCCCGCCTGGAAGTACCGCGTGTGCATTCGCACCCCGGTGACCAGCTCGAACAGGTCGAGAACCAGGTCGCGCTCGCGGAAGCAGTACCAGAACATCGAGATCGCCCCCAGCTCGAGGGCCGCGGTCCCCAGATAGACGAGATGGGAGTGGATCCGGTTGAGCTCGCAGAGGAGCATCCGCATCCACACGGCCTTCTGGGGGGTCTCGAGCTCGAGCAGCTTCTCGATCGCGAGCACGAAGACCAACTCGTCGTTCTGGAAGCCCACGTAGTCGATCCGCGCGGGATACGTGATCGCCTTCCACCACGTCTTCTGCTCCATCGTCTTCTCGAAGCCGGTGTGCAGGTAGCCGATCACGGCTTCGATCCCCTCGACCCGCTCGCCTGCGAGGTCGACGATCAGTCGGAGGACGCCATGTGTCGAGGGGTGGTTCGGCCCGAAGTTGACCTGCATGACGTCCGGCGAATCCCGAAGCTCGTCGGAGAGCCGGAGAATGGTCGGGATCGGCGACGGAATTCGTGTTCCCTCGTAGATCCTCGGGCGCTCGACGGTGGCCACAGCTTTTACTCGTCGCCCGAGAACCGGACGGGCTCGCCGCCGATCGGATAGTCCTTGCGAAGGGGATGCCCCTCCCAGTCGTCCTCCATGAGGATTCGGGTGAGGTTCGGGTGCCCCTCGAAGCGGATGCCCATCAGGTCCCAGGCCTCGCGCTCGTGCCAGTCCGCCGTCGGCCAGACGGAGACGACGCTGGGGACCGCCTCGCCATCGTCGAGCCACACCTGAACGCGAACCCGGGGCGCACCCTCTCGCAACGCCAGGAGGTGGTAGCTGACCGTGAAGCGCTTGGGCTTCGGGGTCGGCACGCGCCCGTAGCCCTGCGAGGCGACCGAGGCGCCGGCCGTGGACGGAAAGTTCAGGTCGCGGCCCTGCTGCGTCCCGTAGTAGCCGGCGACTCCTCGCTTTCCCCAGCCGAGGAAGTCGGACGCGCTGATGTCCGAGAGGAAGTTGAAGCCCTCGGCGTCGCGGAGGTGGAGGCAGGCCTCGCCCAGGCGAGCCGGGTCGACGACGAGGGTGGTCTCCCCGTGCCCCTCCCTTCGTTCGATCAGGCCGGGTACGCCTTCGAACGTCAGGACGCAACCCCGCGGATCTCGTACGCCGGCGGCACGCCCGCCTTGATCTTCTCCTGAAGGCGGACGATGCCCTCGACGAGCGCCTCCGGGCGGGGCGGGCACCCGGGCACGTGGATGTCGACCGCAACGACCTTGTCGACCCCCTGGAGGACGGTGTAGTTGTTGAACATCCCGCCCGAGCTCGCGCAGGCTCCCATTGCGATCACCCACTTGGGCTCGAGCATCTGGTCGTAGATCTGGCGAAGGGGCGCGGCCATCTTGTGCGCCACCCGGCCCGAGACGATCATCAGGTCGGCCTGCCGCGGGGACGAACGGAAGACCTCGGCGCCGAACCGGGCGACGTCGTACCTCGACGAGACGATCGACATCATCTCGATCGCGCAGCACGCGAGCCCGAAGGTCGCCGGCCAGATCGAGCTGCCCTGCGACCACGCCACCGCCCTCTCGACGGTGGTCATCATCAGCTTGTCCTCGAGGTTGCCGAGCTCCTGCTCGAAGGTGCCGGGCCCCTTCCCCCTCCAGAGCACGCGCTCCGAGCCGAGGCCATAGTCGCGAAGTGGCTTGCCGCTGCCGCCGCCCTCTACCGCCATTCGAGGGCTCCCTTGCGCCAGATGTAGACGTAGGCGACCCCGAGGATCCCGAGAAAGAACGTGAGCTCCCAGAACGCGAACCAGCCCAGCGGCTCGAGCACGACCGCGAGCGGGTAGAGGAACACGATCTCGATGTCGAAGACGATGAAGAGCAGCGCTGTCAAGTAGAAGCTGATCGTGAAGCGCTGGAGTCGCGGCGGCCCCTGGGAGACGCCCGACTCAAAGGGGATCGTCCGCGTCTTCGTCCGGTGCGACGGCCGGGTCGCGAAGGCGAACGACATCCCGAGCATCGACAGCGGGATCGCGAGCGCCAGCGCCCCGTAGATCAGGAAGGGCAGCCAGTTATCGAGCATCGCTGCGTGGCGCTTCGGCCCCCACCGTGCGCGGCACTCTACACCTGTTCATGGTTGCCACGAGGGTGGTCGCAAACCGCCTAACCGAGCGTGAATCAGGTGTTACAAACTCGAGCCTGCGAGAGCCCCCCGCCGGGGGAACGGCGGCCACCGGGCCCGGTGCTACGATTGGCGCGCCGATGGAGATCACCGAGCGCCCAGTCACCGTCGTCTCCCTGACCGAGCGGGCGGCCACGAAGGTCAGGGATTTGATGGCCGAGGAGCCCGACGGAGAAGCGTCGGTCCTTCGCATCGCGGTCCAGGGCGGAGGGTGCTCCGGCTTCGAGTACGCGCTCGGTTTCGACCGCGCCTCGATGGAGGGCGATCTCGAGCTCGAGGCTCACGGGATCCAGGTTGTCGTCGATCCCTTCAGCGCCCCGTACCTGAAAGGCACCGAGATCGACTTCGTGGACGGGCTGCAGGGCGGGTTTGCGATCAACAACCCGAATGCGACGGCCGGCTGCGGCTGCGGTCACTCGTTCCAGGTCGAGGACGAGGCCGGCGCCGAGACTCACTCGCACGCGAACGGCGGCGGCTGCGGCTCCGGCTGCGGCTGCTAGCAGCACTAGCCCATCTAGCATTCCCTCGGAAATGAACGGCGACGGCGTCGTCGACATCACCATCCTGGGAGCGGGCCCGACCGGCCTTGCGGCGGCGTACTACGCCGGGCACCGCGATGCCTCTGTCCGGATCGTCGAGTCGCTCGAGCAGATCGGAGGGCAGGTCGCCGCGACCTACCCCGAGAAGCACGTCTACGACGTCGCGGGCTTTCCAAAGATCCTCGGCCAAAGGCTCGTCGACATGTGCGCCGAGCAGGGGCTGCAGTACGGGGCCGACGTGCGACTGGGCGAGGAGGCGAAGACTCTCGAGCGCGTCAGTGAAGACGGGGAGGAGCTGCTCGCGCTCTCGACGAACGAGGCCAACACGTACCTCTCACGGGCGATGATCATCACGGCCGGCCATGGTGCCTTCGAGCCGCGAAAGCTCGCCGTGGAGAGAATCGACGAGTGGCAGGGGCGCGGCCTCCACTATGTCGTCAAGGAGAAAGCCCAGTTCGCAGGCAAGCGGTGCGTGATCGTCGGGGGCGGAGACTCGGCGCTGGACTGGACGCTCGGGCTCCAGGACACGGCGGATCTGCCGATCACGCTCGTCCACCGGCGCGACCGGTTCCGAGCGCTCGAGACCTCACTGAACGAGGCTCGGCGGCTGGAGGCCGAGGGTGCGGTCCGCATCCTCACCCCGCACGAGGTTCGCGAGGTCCACGGTGACGGGCACATGGAAGCGGTGACGATCGAGAACACGGCGACCGGAGAGGCGGAGCGCTACGGGTGCGAGGCGCTGATCACACTGCTGGGCTTCGTGTCGCACCTCGGCTCCATCGCGGAGTGGGACCTCGAGCTCGAGGGCAAGCGGCAGATCAAGATCGATCCGATGACCTGCGCGACCTCGTTGCCGGGTGTCTACGCGGCGGGCGACGTCGCCGGCTACCCCGGCAAGATCACGCTGATCACGATCGGGATGGGCGAGGCGGCGATCGCGGCGAACAACGCCATCGCGCTGATCCGCGGCGAGAAGGTCCAGCCGAAGTACTCGACGGACTAGCGCGTCCGGAAGCCGGGCCCGGCGCTGCCGGCCGCGGCGCGCTGGCTCTGAGCCCGTTCCTCGGCAGCTCAGGCATCACTCGAACGAGGGTCTGAAGTCTTGGCTGCGCTGCCGACGTCCAGTCCGTGGAGTCCTTCCGGATCGAGTGTCTCTCGTGTGGTTCCCGCCGGAGCGCCGCAGGCTCCGTGCGGCACCTCGACCCAGGTGAATGCCAACGGTGCGGCTATGTCGGGTGGGCGCAGGTCGCCGACCTGAACGAGATGGCCCGTCGAATGCTCCGCGAGCGCCCGATCGACCGCCGCCGCCTCCGCGCCGTCTAGGCTGCCCACAGCCTCACTACACTCCTCGGCGTGGCAGACGTCGAGACGCGGACCCAGCTCTGGGGCGCGGAAACGCAGAAGGCGGTCGCGAACTTCACCGTCTCGGGCGAGGCCATTCCGGCGCACGTCGCTCACTGGCTCGGCCGGATCAAGGGCGCCGCGGCTCGTGTGAACGCCGAGCTCGGCCTGCTCGATGCCGACAAGGCAGAGCGAATCGCCGCAGCTGCCGAGCGAGTCGCCGCGGGAGAGCTCGACGACCAGTTCCCGATCGACGTCTTCCAGACCGGCTCGGGCACGTCTTCGAACATGAATGCGAACGAAGTGCTCGCAAGCCTTGCAGGGGAGGACGTCCATGCCAACGACGACGTCAACATGGGCCAGTCGTCCAACGACGTCTTTCCATCAGCCGTCCACCTCGCCGCACTCGAGCAGCTGACGAACGACCTACTGCCCGCTCTCGATGGGCTCGCCGAGTCGCTGGGCCGAAAGTCGCAGGAGTTCGACGATGTCGTCAAGTCCGGGCGTACACATCTGATGGATGCGGTTCCGGTCACGCTGGGCCAGGAGTTCGGCGGCTATGCGGCGCAGGTGCGCCAGGGTGGGGCGCGCGTGCGGAGCACGCTCGAGCGCGTCGGCCAGATTCCGCTTGGCGGCACCGCGGTCGGGACCGGTCTGAACACGCACCCCGAGTTCGCCGAGCGCGTTCGCCGCCTTCTCTCCGAGGAGACCGGCCTCCCGGTCGGCGCGCCCGCCGACCCCTTCGAGGCGCAGGCAGCCCGCGATGCCCTCGTGGAGGCGTCGGGGGCTCTGAAGACGGTCGCGGTCTCGCTGATGAAGATCGCGAACGACCTCCGCCTCCTGGGCTCCGGGCCGCGCGCGGGCCTGGCCGAGATCTTCCTTCCCGAGCTCCAGAAGGGCAGCTCGATCATGCCGGGCAAGGTCAACCCGGTCATCCCCGAGGTCGTCACGCAGGTGTCGGCACAGGTGATCGGAAACGACGTCGCCATCACGGTCGGAGGCATGCAGGGACACCTCGAGCTGAACGTGTTCGTCCCACTCCTGGCCCGGAACCTCCTCGACTCGATCCGACTCCTCGCAGCTGCCTCGCGGCTGCTGGCGGAGAAGTGCGTCGACGGGATCGAGGCGAACCGCGAGGCCTGCGCGCGCTACGCGGAGCTGACGCTCTCGGCGGCGACGGCCCTCAACCCGCACATCGGCTACGACCGCGCGTCCGAGATCGTGAAGACGGCGGCGAGCAGCGGCCGCTCACTGCGCGAGGTTGCGCGCGAGGCGGGAGTCTCCGACGAGATCCTCGACGAGGCGCTCGACTACCGCGCAATGGCGAAGCCCCACCCTCGATAAGCCGCACGCGAGCACCGCGCGTGGGTGAACCTCTCTAGGAGGGTTTGGCGCAATACCGGCCTGTGCCGCCAGGCCGCGCTGCTCGCCCCCAGGACTGCGTCCTCACTCGCGCCCGTATCCCGAGGATACGAACGCTCCCTGCGTCCTTGCCTGGAAACGACCATCGCACCCTGGCAACGAGCGTTATTCCGCCAAACCCTCCTAGTTCGGGGGGCAGAGAAGCTGTGGAAACTTCAGCCGCGCCTGCGAGCCGCGCGCCCCGACAGCCTCGGCGACGAGGCCGTTGCAGCGGTCGAACGGAACCGTCGGGAACGCGACCACGAAGCTCCCTCCACGGGTGGCGTAGACGATCTTTCTCTTCCCGGAAGATCCGGCGAGGACCCGGACGCGCACCCTCTCTCCTGCAAGAAACCCTGTCCCGCGAAGCTTGAGCGGGGTTTCACCGGTCAACTGGAGGATTGCAACGCGCTTCGACGCCTCTGCCGTGCTGGCAGCGCCTACGCCGATCGCCGCCACGGCGAGGGCGAGAACACCGGTCGCGATGATCCGGGTCACGGCGAGAAGTATGCCGGATGAGAGCCGCTGATCAAACGGAAAATAACTTGCTTTTTCGGCCTCCAGCCCTCAGTATCGTTCAGTCTATTCCGCACCTGGAGCTCTAAGCAGGTGCAGTGGGGAAAGGGGAGGGAAGTTGAAGAGATTTATTTCGGTTTCGCTCGGCCTGCTGACCCTGGTGGCGCTGTTCGCCACCCTGGGTACGGCAGCCACCGATCGAGGAAAGCTGGTCAATCCGAGAAAGGCGATCACGCCTACCTCGAGCCTGGGCGGCAACAACGACTACGGCGACCAGAACTACGGCACGACGATCACCGAGTGCCCGCAGGCGGGTCTTTCGGGCAAGGACAGGGAGCATCCGCTCGACCGGCGCCAGAAGGACAAGGTCGAGCAGCTCAGCGAGGGCGGCGACGACGTCCGTGCGAACACGGACTACAGCTGCTTCCCGCAGAACGAGACCTCGATCGCGATCAACCCACGCGTGCAGAGGAACCTGCTCAGCAGCCAGAACGACTACCGGACGCTTTCACGGCAGGGCTTCAACGCCTCGACGGACAACGGGAACAGCTTCTACAGCGCCGAGCTGGTCCCGCTTTCGGTTCCGAACGGGGACATCCTCGACGCGAGCGGTGACCCGGTCAGCGTCTTCGACCGGGCCGGCATCGGCTACGAGGCTGCGATCAACTTCAACCGCACGGACGACGAGAACGCCATCACCGTCCAGCGGTCGACGAACGGCGGGTTCACGTGGACGCGTCCGTGCGTCCCGATCCGAACCGCGCCAGCTCCAAGCGAGCAGGGCCGTTGCGGTGGCGTCGGCGACCCCCGACAGCCTGGTGACGGCGTCGTCACGTACTTCGACGACCCGGACGGCGTTAACGGCGGGGCAACCGCGCCACCGTTCGACGACAAGGAGTGGATTGCGACGGGACCGCGGCCGTTCACCGCATCGGCGACCGATGATCCGCGGAAGCGAATCGATCCAGTCTGCTTCACGCCGTTCAGCCGTACTGCGACCGCGTGCGATCCCGACGTCGTCGGCGTCGATCGGCTCTACGTGACCTGGACGCGGTTCGCGGACGATCCGTCCGCGCAGTTCGAGTTCACGGCACAGATCCTCCTCAGCTACTCCGACGACCAAGCCCGTTCTTGGTCGCCGCCGAGGATCATCAGCGCTAGTGCGCCGTTCTGCGCAAACGCTCCGTTCCCGGGGCGATGCGACCTGAACCAGTTCTCGGTCCCGACAGTGCACCCGACCACCGGCCTGCTCGGCGTCGCGTTCGAGAACTTCAACACGCCCGGCGAGAACCAGTACCTCTTCGTCCGCTCTCGCGATGGCGGGACGACGATCGAGGGACCGTTCGTGATCACGCCGGTCTTCGACATTAACTACCCGCTCTCCGGCGTCGACCGGATTGACTGCAGCCAGCGCGGTCAGCAGAGGTTCCGTAGCGTGCTGACCAACACCTGCTTCCGGGTCAACTCGGGCGGGAACACGGTCGTCGACAAGCGCGGAGGTGCGTTCGCCGACGACTTCTACCTCGTGATGTCCGACAACCGGAACGGGACGTTCGGCAGCTCGAACACCGACGTCTTCTTCTTCAAGTCGACGGACGGCGGGCAGACGTGGATCGGGCCCACGCGGGTCAACAACGACCGCTCCGACCTGGGCACGGCCGACCGCGACTCCGGCACTCCGGGGAACTTCGGCAACGACCAGTGGTTCCCCTGGATGGACATCAGCGCCAAGGGCGTGATCGCAGTCGGCTTCCACGACCGCCGGCTCGATACAGACTCGACCCGCGGCGAGTGGCCCATGAGTCGTGCCGCTCCGAACGGCCGGCCCGGGAACTACCTCGCGTGGTTCTGGGGCGCAGGCTGCAAGATCAAGAGCACGACGCTGGTCACACCCAGCTCGACCAGCATTCCGGCAGGGGCGAAGGACTGCCTCGCACCGGGTGCCACGATCCAGCCACAGGTCACCGCCCCGCAGGACCCGGGATCGGGCCCCGTTCAGGGTCAGGGCGCGGCGTTCCTCGGTCCCTTCGCCAACAGCGTCATCTCGGACGTGCCGCACAACCTGGACTACTCGTTCCGGGCCGGCATCTTCATGGGCGACTACAACAACGTCGCGTACCCGAACGTGCCTGGCGACGGCGACCACGGCCATGGCCATGACCACGGCGACGACGATGACGACGGCGACCAAGGCCACAACGGCGGCCACGGTGGCAAGAAGGCCGTCGGCTTCTGGACGGACTCGCGGAACGGTCGCGGCTCCGGCAACCCGACGAATCCGGAGACCTATCAGCCGGGGCGGAACCCCGCCTGCGAGCAGGCCGACGTGTTCGTCGACTGGTTCAACCCGCTCAGTCGTCACAGCTCGGGCAAAGCTGCGCACAACCAGGAGGCTTTCCTGGTCACGCCCTGCCCGGCCGATGCAATGCACAAGACGAAGGGCGACGACGACGACGACTAAACTGCGTCGTCAGTAGGAACGTCGGAAGGGCCGCCGCCAGGCGGCCCTTCCTCTACTCTCACCGGCCATGCGTTACCTCATCACAGCCGTCCTGCTCGCAACGCTCTCCTTGGGCTGCAGCGGCGACAACGGAGACGAAAAGGCCACGATCTCGGAGCGCGAACTGAGCAAGCTCGTGCTCCAGCCGGGCGATCTTCCCCGAGTCTTCACGAGATTCGACGAGGGCCGGCAACTCACGGCCGACCAACCGGGCGGCGCTCGGTCGAAGCCTGACCGCTTCGGCCGGGAGGAGGGCTGGAAGTCGCGCTACCGGCGGCAGGGAAGCTCGGCGACCCGGGGGCCACTCGTGACCGAATCACGAGTCGACCTCTTCGAGTCGGGCGACGGTGCCAAGGACGAGCTCGCCGCCGTAGGGGATGGGCTGAAGGAGCTAGACAAGCCTTCCCTCGGCGACGAAGCTCGCGCGCTCACGCTGCAGCAGGGCGCCGGCGGAGGCGGGGTCCGTTACTACCTGATCGCCTGGCGAGAAGACAATGTGACCGCCTCGGTCTTCGTCAACGGGTTCGAGGGCAAGATGACGCTCGAGGATGCGTTGGCGCTGGCGCGGAAGCAGCAGCAGCGGATCGCCAAAGCGGCCGGCTCACCGCCCTAGTGCGGGAGACGACGCGAGCCTTTGGACAACCCCTCGTACGGGTGGACTTTCCGCGCGACTACGAGAACGTCTTCATCGACCAGGAGGAAAACGCCTGGGCAATGTGGACGGACGCCCGTAACGGCCGCTCGTCGCGAGCCCAGGCCGGGCGCAGCCCGGCCTGCGAGCAGTTCGACGCATTCGCCGACGTCTTCAAGGCGGGACATGATGCGAAGGGTCAGGACAAGCCGTCGAAGCACGATGCGCTGTTCCTCGTCACGCCGTGCCCGGCGGACGAGGCCGGGAATCACGACGACGACGACTAGACACATCTACTAGAGACGAGTACTCGAGGGTCGCTCCATTCAGGGCGACCCTCGCCGTTTGCCTGCGCATGCCGGCAGGCGATCAGCGGAGACCCGACGGAGCTTGCGATGCGGATGATCAGCCGCCGGTCGAAGACCGACCACTTCCCGGCTGACCTGCGCCTATCGCTTCGAGAGGGGCCGCCTCCGGGCGGCTCCTCTCGTTACTGCTCGAGGCAGAGCAGTTCGGAGAAGTTCAGGGTCGCGCGGCTGCCTTTGGAGCCGACGGCGGCGACGTTCAAGCTCTTGCAGCGATCCGCGCCGCTCGAGAAGCGAACGACGAAGGAGCCCTTAGTGGATGCCTGAATTTTCTTCGATCCGACACCGCTGACCTCGACTGTTTCTCGCGCTTTGAACCCCGTGCCGGCGACGGTCAGAGGGCTGAGCGATCGAAGCTGAAGCGTGGGGCGCATTGGTACGGCGGAGGGCGACGGGACACTCGTCCCGCTGTCGGAGGTCGCACCGCCGAGGTTGAAGAGTCCCAGGGGGATGAAGACCAGGGCCAGCAAAGCGAAGAACACCATCAGTACGCCACTGCGCCCCGTCCGGTCTCCGCGGCATGCCGCTGCTCGTCGGCCCGGTAGCTCGAGCGGACGAGCGGCCCGCTGAACACCGATCCGAAGCCGAGCGCCTCACCCTGCTCGCGGAACCACCGGAACTCGTCGGGATGAACCCAGCGATCGATTTTCGCGTGCCGGTCCGAGGGCTGGAGGTACTGCCCGATCGTGACGACGTCGACGGCGTTCGCCCGCAGGTCGCGCATGGTCTCCACCACCTCGTCGTTCGTCTCCCCCAGCCCGACGATGAGCCCTGACTTCGTGAGCACGGGATAGTCGGCGAGCTCCTTCGCGCGCCGGAGGAGCCACAGCGCCTTGTCGTAGGACGCCTTTGCTCCGCGCATGCGGGCGTGCAGCCGGTGCACGGTCTCGATGTTGTGGTTGAAGACCTCCGGCCGAGCGCCGAGGACGGTGCGGAGAGCCTCGTCCTCGACGCCCAGGAAGTCGGGCGTCAGCACCTCGACGCCCGCCTCGGGACACCTGCGGTTCAGCGCGCGAATCGTGGCTGCGAAGTGGCCGGCACCGCGGTCGGGGAGGTCGTCCCGGTCGACCGAGGTGACCACGACGTGCTCCAGCTTCATCTGCGCCGCCGCATTTGCCAGTCGCAGCGGCTCGAGCGGGTCGGGAGGATGCTCCGGCCGACCGGAGTGCACGTAGCAGTAGCGGCAGGCGCGCGTGCAGGTGTCGCCGAGGATCTGGAAGGTCGCCGTGCCGCGCCCCCAGCACTCCGAGATGTTCGGACAGCGTGCCTCCTCGCAAACGGTGTGCAGGCCTGCGCCGTGGATCAGCTTCCCGACGTCGAAGTACTGCGAGTCCCGGCTAGGCGCCCGAACCTTCATCCACGGCGGTCGCCGCGGGCGGTCGGCCACGGGGAGGGATCCTTGCATCCTGATGAGTCTAGGCTCGGCTCGTAAGGTCATAGCCTTTTGCGTCGAACGCTGCGACCGCCGCCCTCAGAGCCTTCCCGGCTCGGGACTGTTGCAGCTGCACCTGCAGGGTCGCGAGCTTTCTCGGCCGCTCCCCGCCCGGTTTGCGCTCGAACGAGCCGATCAGGCGTGAGACCTGTCGGATTGCGGCAACGAGATCCCGATGCTCCGGTCGAATCTCGGCCGGAGCTTCCACTCCCTCGAGGGCATCGGCAGAGTTCGCGGTCCGGTTGCGCAGGTACAC